>ONWP01000166.1 GCA_900321595.1 uncultured Eubacteriales bacterium | reverse complement strand
TCCTCCAGAAGCGCGCGGGCCGGTTCCGGCATATACGCGCAGACGCTTTCGATCCCGAACGCGATTTCACCCGCGCCGAATACGGCGCGCGCGAGGCCTTCGGCGCGGATCGCGGCAAGCGACGCGAAAAAGCGTTCGTCAACGATCGACGGCATTTTCGATGCGTAGAGACAGGCGTCCGTGATCTGCTTGACGCCGAATCCGCCCGACAAAAAGTGACGGTACATGTGATAGAGAATGTACAGCAGCGAATCGCGCTCTCCGAGCGTTTGAAAAGACAAGCCGTAAACCATGATCTCGCGAAACGGTTCTGTCGGCAGAAGGAACGCCGCATCCGGTTTGTCGATCAGGCGGTTGTGCAGCTCTATGTGCGCGCCGGTGCCCGGATGAAGCAGACTCATTTCATCGCCATCGTCATGCTCCGGCGCAAAACCGTGCGATCGGAGGAACGCGGAAGCCTCCGCATTGCGTCCGAAGGTATAAACGTCGAGGTCTGAGGCCATCCGCAGGACGGGATCCGGATACGCAGAAGCGCAGACCGCGCCTTTGAGCAGCAGAAAATCGATCCCGGAGGACCGCATTTGCGAAAGCGCGTTGTATCCGATCACGTCTCGCCGGATCTGATCGGTCGTCAGGGCCAACGCGGCGCTTCGCCAGCTCTTCGGCAGATCGGATACGGCGGAGGAAAGGAACGGCAGGACGCCGTGCACCATGCCGAGCCGCATGACGTCGGCGGCGTCGGCATCCGCAAGCGCGGTTTTTTGCCCGGATACCGCGCACCGAAGTATTTGCAGAAAACGATCGTGCGCTGCGTTCATTTTGTCCTCCTGCACGTGCCGTCAGACACCTCATAGGCTTTGTTCGCGACCGTGAAAACAGACGCGCGGTGCGACGTGATGACGCAGATCTTATCAGAAGCGGCGCCGCGCAGGTTCTCGAGGATCTGCGCTTCCGTTTCCGGATCGAGCGCGCTGGTCGCTTCATCCAGCAGAAGCACCGGCGCGTCCCGCAGAAGGGCTCTGGCGATGCTCAGACGCTGGAGCTGTCCCTCCGAGAAGCCGTGGCCTCCCGCGCCGACCGCGCAGTCGAGGCCGCCCGGCAGCTTTGCGACAAAATCCCAGGCGCACGCTTTTTCGAGCGACGCCCGGATCTGTTCTTCTGTCGCGTCGGGACGGATCATCGTCATGTTTTCCCGCAGCGTCGCGCTGAAAAGCACGTTTTTCTGCGGCACATAGGAGATCAGCGGCCGCGTTTCGGGCGATACCGGTACGGCTGTGTCGCTGTTCTCGACAGTGATAAAGCCGGACTGCGGGCGCAGCAGGGCAAGGAACAGGTACAGAAGCGTCGTTTTGCCGGCGCCGGACGGTCCGGTCACGGCAACGACGTCGCCGGATCGCGCGGTGAAGGATGCTTCGCGCAAAACCGGCTCGGCGCTTCCGTCATAGCGGAACGTCACCGCTTCCGCGTTCAGCGTCAGGCGCGTGTGCCGGAACGCGTCAAGCGACGAAGCCCGGCTTGCCTCCCTGTCGTCGGATTCCTTCTCCAGTCCCGACAGCTCGTAGATGCGCTGCGAAGCGGCGGACGCGTTGATGATCGTCGGCACGATGCCGACCAGGGAGCTGAAGGAGGAGCTCAGATACGCTGTGAGCTGCAGGAACATGACCAGCGTGCCGAACGTGATCTTGTGCTGCCACATGATGTAGACGCCCCACCCGAAACACAGATAGGAAACGGCCTGCGCGGCAAAGCTCAGCAGGGTGGTCGCGATGATCGAAAGCTTGTTGTAGTCAAGGCCGATCCGGATATACTCGCGCTGCAGCTCCCGCAGCTTGACGGAGAAGCGCGTCACAAGGCCGAAGGATTTCAGGTCCAGGATATGGTTGACGGCGTCCGTATTGAAGGCGGCGACGGCCGCGCCTGCTTTTTTCATTTCCTTCGCGTATTTGTGCATGCGGTGCAGCAGAAAACGCGAGATCAGAACTGAGACCGGGATCGTCACGAGCGCGAGCAGCGCCATCGTGCTGTCATGATACAGGATGATGACGAGCGCCGCGCCGAAACGAAACGCCGCGGAGATGATGTCGGGAACCGTGCCGAGAACAGCGTCCGCGACGGTGGAGACGTCGGCGTTGAACCGGTTTAAAACGTCGCCGGTCGGGAACCGCTGGGTCTGCTGGTAGTCCGAACGGATGAAGCTGTCAAAGAGCGACGCCGTCAGCTCGGCGCCGACGCGCAGGCGGATCTTCGCGGAAACGCGTCCGGAAAGCGCGCGAAACAGCAGCATGAAGATCATGAAGCCGACGCCCAGGGCGACAGCCTGTCCGGCGCTTGTCAGGCGGATCAGAGATCGCTGCGTCGACGCGCCGGTGACGTAATCCACGACGCTGCGGTAGATGAGGCTTGACAGCAACGCGAACACGGCGCTCAGCAGGGAAAGCACCGTATAGATGATCACCTGTCGGATGTGTCTGCGGGACAAGGCGGTTATATGCCGGATCTCGATCATGATCTCTCGCAGACTTTTGTCTGTTCGTTTCAAAAAAAGTTCCCTCCCTGCGGTTCCTGTTTGTTTATATTACAATAAAATGCGCGGAATGTCAAACTGCCTGTTGAGTTTGGCCGGTTCTTATGGTAGACTATTACCTGCGAAAGGAGGCGTTTCCATGGATTCATTCTGCGTCGAGGGCGGGCAATTCCTGATGAATGGCAAGCCTTATACCGTAATCAGCGGCGCGATGCATTATTTTCGCGTCCCGCGTCAATGCTGGTATGATCGTCTGCTGAAGCTGAAGGAATGCGGCTTCAACACAGTGGAAACGTATACCTGCTGGAATCTGCATGAGCCGAACGAGGGAACGTTTGATTTCTCCGGGATGCTGGATATCGACGCGTATATCTCCTGCGCGGAAGCGCTCGGGCTGAACGTCATCGTACGGCCGGGCCCGTACATCTGCGCCGAATGGGATATGGGCGGTCTGCCCGCGTGGCTGCTGCGCGAGCCGGCTCTTCCGCTTCGCTGTCATGACGAGCGTTTTATCGAAAAAGTGCGGCATTATTACGACCGTCTGCTGCCGATCGTGAAGGCGCATCTTCTTTCAAACGGCGGACGTGTGATCATGATGCAGATCGAAAACGAATACGGCAGCTTCGGCGATGATCACGACTACATGCGACGCGTCGCGGAGATCTATCAGGAACACGGGATCGACTGTCTGTTGTACACCTCCGACGGAACGGAGCTGTCGATGCTTTCCGGCGGAACGCTTCCGGAGTATCTGTGCGTCGCCAATTTCGGTTCCAGACCGCGGGAGAATTTTGACGCGCTTACCCGGTTCCGGCCGGGGCAGCCGAAGATGTGCGGGGAGTACTGGGTCGGCTGGTTCGATCACTGGTACGGCTGTCATCATGTGCGGGAACCGCGTGAGGTCGCGTCGCTTGTGCGCGAGATGCTCGACGAGGGCGCTTCTCTTAACTTCTATATGTTCCACGGCGGTACGAATTTCGGCTTCATGAACGGCGCGAACGACTACGGCACCTATGAGCCGACGGTCACCAGCTATGATTACTGCGCGCTGTTGTCGGAAGCCGGCGATCGCACGCCCGCTTATTACGAGGTCAAACGCGTGATCGAGAAAAAGACGGGGCGACGGATCCCGCTCACCGCGTCGGAATCCGAGAAACGCGCTTACGGCGCGGTTCGTCTCGATCAGATCTGTACGCTGTTTGACAGCCTGGAAGCGTTTGCCCCGGCGGTTTTCGCGCCGGAATGCGCGTACATGGAGGATCTGGGGCAGTATTACGGATATATGCTCTACTCAACGACGCTTGAAGGTCCGCTGGAGGAAAAGCCGCTTGAGGCGGATTTCCTGCATGATCGCGCCGTGGTTTTCCTGGACGGCCGTTTTGCCGGCATCCGGGAACGCTCCAGACGGCAGGATGAGATCAGGATCTCTCTGGCCGCCGGGGAAAGTGTGCGGCTCGATATCCTGTGTGAAAACATGGGGCGCGTGAATTACGGACCGAATATCCGCGACCGAAAGGGCATCCGGGGCGTTCGAACCGGACTGCGGTATCATTTCGGCTGGCAGATGACGCCGTTCCGGCTTGACAGACTGGCCGCGCTGCGCTGGTCGGAGCTGACGAACGCGCAGAGCCGAGCCTGCGCGTTCCTGCGCGGCACGCTTCGCGTTGACGGCGCACCGTGCGACACGTTTCTGCGGACGGACGGGTTTCACAAGGGGATCGCGATCGTAAACGGGTTCAACCTCGGTCGCTATTACAATGACGCCGGACCGCAAAGAACGCTGTTCGTTCCGGCGGAGATTCTTCACAGCGGAGAGAACGAGGTCATCATATTTGAGACGGACGGGTTTGACCGGTGCGAGGTCTGTTTTACGGATACGCCGGATCTCGGTCCGACGAAGTAACAGAAAGGGGAAGGACAGCAATGGAAGCGTTGCGGGAGAAAAAAGGGTTTATATGCGATATGGACGGCGTGATCTATCGCGACAACGATCTGATCGACGGCGTCAAGGAGTTTGTGCAGTGGCTGTACGATAACGATAAGAAATTCCTGTTCCTGACGAATTCATCGGCGAAAAGCCCGATGGAGCTGCGTCAGAAGCTGGCGCGTCTGGGGCTGGATATCTCAGAGGATCACTTCTATACCAGCGGCCTTGCGACCGCGCGGTTCCTCAATAAGCAGAAGCCGGGCTGCAGCGCTTACGTCATCGGGGATCACGGTCTCTATAACGCGCTGTATGAAGCCGGGATCACGATCAACGACGTGGATCCGGATTATGTGATCGTCGGGGAGACGAACGATTACGGATATGAACACATCACGAAGGCGATGAAGCTCGTCGCGAACGGCGCGTCTCTGATCGGAACGAATCCGGATATGACCTGCCCGATCGAAAGCGGGATCGGTCCGGCCTGCAAGGCGTTTGTGTCGCCGATCGAGCTGACGACCGGCAAGCTGGCGTATTATATCGGCAAGCCCAATCCTCTGATGATGCGCACCGGGCTGCACAAGCTGGGCGTTCATTCTGACGAAGCGGTCATGATCGGCGATCGCATGGATACGGACGTGATCGCGGGCATCGAGACCGGTTTGGATACGGTTCTCGTGCTTTCGGGCGTTTCCACCCGGGAGACCGTCGACCAGTACGCGTACAGGCCGCGGCTGATCCTGAACAGCGTCGGCGACATCCCCGGCTAAAGGTGAAATAAACAGCGGATCGCTTCTGGCTGCAGAAACGATCCGTAATTTATTTTTGGATTTGATCCGGTCAGG
>ONWP01000194.1 GCA_900321595.1 uncultured Eubacteriales bacterium | reverse complement strand
CTGTCCGGTCAGCTTCGCGTCCGGGACGCGCTTTTCCGCCCAATAGCCCATCAGCATGAAGAAGATGTTGCGGCTCGTGGCGATCGGAAGCGCGAGATAGGACGACAGCGGCGCGCGCGTGAGGAACGCCTCGACGATCGACGCGCCTGACACAAAGATCAGGCTCAGGATCAGCAGATACCGGAATTCCGCGTCTGACGCGTTCTGCGCGATCCGGCGCAGGAACGGCAGCATCAGCAGCGCCGCGATGTACGAGTACAGATACCAGTAGGGGACGCGGATCGGATCCGCCCAGATCTTTTTGAGGTATTCCGGAAAGAACACAAACAGACTGCGCCATCCGTCGTGATACACGATCTGCACGACGGTAAAGATCAGCAGCACCGCGGTCATGCGCAGGACGCGCTTTTTCAAGAGCTTTCCGATCGTCTCCGTCCGATCCAGCAGCAGCGCGCCGGAGAGCATAAAGAACAGCGGCACGGCGATCTTGGAAAAGACGGACAGGAACAGATCCAACAGAAAGACCACCGGGTTTGTCGCCTTGTAGAACAGGGTCTCGCCGCGTTCGCCGGTGTGCTGAAAAATGACCAGCAGGATCGCGATCACCCGCAGCAGATCGTAATCATAACGGTGTCCCGGCCGGACGCCGAGATACCCGTCAAAAAACTTTTTCATTATGGAATCGCCTTCAGAGAATCATTTCAGCGTCACGATGGTCACGCCGTCCTCGCCCTCGCCGTACCGTCCGAGACGGTGGCTCTTCACGAATTTGTTGGAGGAAAGGTATTTCTGCACGGCCTTGCGCAGCACGCCGGTGCCCTTGCCGTGAATGACGGTGAAGGTGTCCATGTGCGCCATGACCATGCTGTCCAGGAACAGCTCCAGCGCCATGAGCGCCTCCTCCACGGTCATGCCCCGCAGGTCGCATTCGTTCCGGGAGGATCGCGCGCTGCCGCCTGTGACGCGGTTCTGCGTCCGCGGCTGCACGATCTTCTCCTTTTTCGGCGCGTCCTCCAGCCGGACGTCCGCTTCGGTCAGCTTCATCTTTGCGGAACCGGACTGCACCTCGATCTTGCCGTTTTTGCCGACGCTCGTCACGGTCGCGAGGCCGCCCATGCCCTTGACGGATACGGTGTCTCCCACGCGCAGGGGACGCGGCAGGACGTAGTCGTCATCCGCCTGCTGCGCCTGAGACTGCGCGGCCGCGCTGACGTCGTCGATGCCGCGGCGCAGCTTCGCACGCAGATCGGTCAGCTCGTCGCGGTTCTGTCCCTGCCGTTTGAGCGCCTTGCGTGTCTCCTCGACCTCGGCGAGCAGCGTCTGCGCCTCCCGCCGGGAGCGCTCCACGATCCGCAGCGCTTCGCCGCGCGCCTGCTCCAAAATACGTTCGCGCTCGCGCTCCAGCGTCTCCTGCCGCGCCTTCGCGTCCGCGAGGATATTCTCGGCCTCCGCCCGGACGCGTCCGGCCTCGGCCTGCTCGCGCTCCATCGAGAGCCGCGACGCCTCCAGCGAGCCGACCACATCTTCAAAACGGGTGTTTTCGCCGCTGACCAGCTCCTTCGCGCGGTCGACGACGGCCTCGTCCATGCCGAGCCTGCGGCTGATGGCGAAGGCGTTCGACCTTCCGGGGACGCCGATGAGCAGACGATAGGTGGGCCGCAGCGTCGACACGTCGAATTCACAGCTGCCGTTTTCGATGCCGGGCGTTGCCAGCGCGTACGCCTTGAGCTCCGCGTAATGGGTCGTACAGGCGGTCTGACAGCCCTTCTCCCGCAGCTTTTCCAGGATCGCCGTCGCCAGCGCCGCGCCCTCGACCGGGTCTGTGCCCGCGCCGAGCTCGTCGATGAGCACCAGCGAGCCGGGGCCGCATTGACGCAGGATGTCCACGATATTCGTCATGTGCGCCGAGAAGGTCGAAAGGCTCTGCTCGATGGACTGCTCGTCGCCGATGTCGGCGAAGACCTTGTCGTAGACGCAGACGCGGCTGCCGTCCGCGGCCGGGATCATCAGACCGCACATGGCCATGAGCGTCAGGAGCCCGACCGTCTTAATGGAGACGGTCTTGCCGCCGGTGTTCGGACCGGTGATGATGAGCGTGTCGAAGCTTTCGCCCAGCGTCAGCGAGACGGGGACGACCTTGTCCGGATCGAGCAGCGGATGCCGCGCCTTGTTGAGCACGGTCACGCCGTCGCCGCCAAGCGCGGGCACCCCGGCGCGCATATCGTAGGCCAGCTGCGCTTTCGCGAAGATCACGTCGAGCTCCGCCGCGCAGTCCACGCTGAGCCTGATCTCATCCGCGTAGGACGCCGCCTCCCCGGACAGCTCGTACAGGATGCGCTCGATCTCCTCGGCCTCCTTGGATTTGAGCATATTGATCTCATTGTTGGCCTCCACCACCGCCATGGGCTCGATGAAGACCGTCGCACCGGAACTCGACGCGTCATGCACGAGACCGGGTACCATGGAGCGGAATTCCGCCTTGACCGGCACCACGTAACGGCCGCCGCGCTGGGTGATGATGGTGTCCTGCAGATACTTCTGATAGGTCTGGCTGCGCACGATCTGGTCGAGCTTTTCCCGAACTCTCGCGCCGGCCTGGCGCATCTTGCGCCGGATGTCAAAGAGCGCCTGACTTGCCCTGTCGCTGATCTCCTCCTCGGAGAGGATCGCGGTCGTGATGCGCTCCTCCAGATACCGGTTCGGCATCAGCGCGCTGAAATAGGCGTCCAGTGAGAGCTTTTTCTCATCGTCCTGATTCTTTCGCCACGCGTCCAGCGCCCGGATCACGCGCAGGTTCTCCGCCACGCGCAGCAGCTCTGTCGTGGAGAGCACGCCGCCCGCGCCGGCTCTGGCGAGCGCGCCTGCCGTATCCCGCAGCGAGCCGAAGGAGGGACACTGATACCGCGCCAGAAGCGCGTGCGCCTCCGACGTGAAGGTCAGCAGGCGGTTCGCCTGCGGCAGATCGTGCACCGGCTCGACGGCGGAGGCCTTCTCGCGGCCGGGCGCGCTCTGCGTCCGGTCGACCAGCTTCGCGATGATCTTGTCAAGCTCCAGCGCCTTTTCATGCTTGTTCATGGTTCTTCCTCTTTATCAAAGGGCTTTCCCATGATGACGGGAAAGCCCGGATGCTTCTTATTTGACTTCTGTGCCGCCGACGGGACGGATGTTCAGCACGTAGCAGCTGCCCTGCCCAAAGATGGATTCCATCAGCGCGCGGTAGCCGTCGAGCATATCGTCCGGGACGAAGGCCTGGATGGTGCCCGCAAAGCCGCCGCCGTGGACGCGCCACGCGCCTCTGCCCTCCAGGTACTGCGCCGACGCCGCCAGCGCCACCGCCACGGGCTGGTTGAGCGGCATCTTGGCGGAAAAGACGTTCTGATTGTACATGTAGCTCGAGTAGCCGCTGGCCGTGACGACGGATTTGAAGGTCTCAAAGTCGCCCGCCTCGAGAGCCGCCGCCGCCTGCTCGACGCGCTTGTTCTCGCCGAAGAAGTGCAGACCTCTGAGCACGCCGCGGTCGCCGGCGACCGCGCGCACCTTGGGCAGATTCGCGCGGAAGTCCGCCTCGTCCACCTCGCGCAGCGCCTGTTTGCCGAAGGCGGACGCCGCCTTTTCCATGTCGATGCGGATCGCGGCGTATTCGTCAGTCAGCTCGGCGTGATCGGCTCTGGTGTCGACGATACACAGCTTGTGTCCGCACGCGCCGAAGTCGAAATCGATCGGTTCGATGACCGGATGCTCGTTGTCCGCGAAGTCGATCTTCACGAAGCCGCCGACGCTGCAGGCCATCTGATCCATCAGGCCGCAGGGCTTGCCGAAGTACGCGTTCTCCGCGTACTGGGCGATCTGCGCGATCTCGACAGCGGAGACCTTTCCGTCGTTGTAGAGGTAATTCATCACCGTGCCAACCAGCACCTCGAAGGCCGCGGAGCTGGACAGGCCGGAGCCGGAGATGACCTGCGTCCTGGTCACGCAGTTGAAGCCGCCGACCTTGTAGCCGCGCTTGACGAAGCCGGCGCAGACGCCGCGGATGAGGGCCTGGGAGTGCCCGGTCTCATCGTCGTGCAGCGACAGATCCGCGCTGTCCACACGGTCGATCTTGGGATACTCGTAGGATTTGACACTGACCACGCCGTCGTCCGTTTTGCAGGCGGCGGCGACCGCGTCCAGATCGACGGCTGCCGCCATGACCTTGCCGTGATTATGATCGGTGTGGTTGCCGCAGACCTCCGTGCGCCCGGGCGCGGAGAAAAACCGGAGCGCGTCCGTGTCGCCGTAGGTCTCCTGATACAGGTCGCAGAGGCTCTGATAGCGCGCGCACTGCGCCGCGACGGCCTCGTCGCCGAAATAGAGCGTCTTCATGGCGCTGCTGAGCGCGCCGGATTGGATTTGCTGTTTGCACTGTTCGATCATGATTCCGAAATCTCCTTTATCGCATTGTCATTATCTTCATGGGTTTTCGCGTCTGTCTCAGCGGGATCGGCCGCGGCCTCGTCCGCGCCCGGCGTCTGCTGCGGTTCGTCCTCGCCGCCCGGGGCGGCCAGCCGGCGGTAGCGCTTCTGCTTGACCTGATCCCAGACCATGCTCATGGTGAGGAACACGGCGCCGGTGACGATCAGAAGCGCCGTCAGCGGGATGGAGAACCGCAGGGTGAACGGATTGGACACATTGCGTCCGATCAGAATGTATAACAACAGCTTCGGCAGCGAGCCGGCCTCTGAGATCAGAATGAATTCCCAGTAGGGGAATCTCATCGCGCCGTAGATCTGACTGACCGTATTGAGCGGAATGCCCGGCAGCATACGGACGGCCAGCAGCAGCCAGGGGCTCGACCGGCTGTCCGACTGCAGGATGCCGTCGAGCAGCGGCGCGCGGGCGAGCCGGTCGCGCGCCGGACTGCCGTCGTTTTCCCCGAGAAAGTAGCGCGTGGAGAACATCAGCGCCAGTCCGATCAGATTGAGCAGAAGCGATTCCGGTACGCGGAAAACCATCGCCGACGCCACGCAGAGGATCGAGATCGGGTATAAAGGCAGCGCCGCTTTCACAAAGTACAGCAGCAGGATGACCAATATGACGATCCCGTAGTTGCGGATCGAGGCGATGCGGGTCTCCAGGTCGGACAGGAACTGGATGTATACGGCGTACCGGTCCTCGAAGAAATGGATCCGGGAGATGATCGCCCACGCGATCATCAGGCCGGCCATCGCGAAGGACGCGATCCCTGTCCAGCGGAACAGCCGCTTCAGATCAATCGGTTTTTGTTTCAACGCGTTCACACCGTCACAGAATAATTCCATTATATTTTATCAAACTAATTCTCGGATTTCAATAGATGGACGATATTTGCCGCAAAATAAAAAGAGTTTGGCGGTGGAAAAACGCGTTCGGGTGTGCTATAATCAAGCAAAAGGAGCGTGATACGCATGAAAATCGTGGTGCTCGACGGATATACGACAAATCCGGGCGACCTTTCCTGGGATGCGCTGGCGTCGCTGGGCGAGCTGACCGTCTACGACCGTACCGAAGACGACGAGATCGTGGCGCGTGCCGGGGACGCGGAGATCGTGATCTCCAACAAAACGCCCATCACCCGGGAGACGGCGCTGCAGCTGCCGAAAATGCGCCTGTGCGCGCTGATGAGCACCGGGTACAATGTGGTGGATTACGTGTTCCTGGCGGAAAAGGGCATCCCCGTGTGCAATATCCCGGCGTACTCCACCGACGGCGTCGCGCAGCTGGTGCTGGCGTTCCTGCTGGAATTCGCGGTCGGCGTCGGCGAGCATACGCGCTCGGTGAAGGACGGCGAATGGGCGTCGTGCGCTGATTTCTGCTACTGGAAAAAGCCCATCTTCGAGCTGACCGGCAAGACGCTGGGGATCATCGGCATGGGCAAGATCGGCGCGGCGGTCGCGAAACGCGCGCTGGCGTTCGGGATGCGCGTGATCGCCTATACGCCGCGCGACCACGGCAACGCGCCGGACGGCGTGACGATGACGACGCTCGAGACGGTTCAGACGCAAAGCGACTTTCTCTCTCTGCACTGTCCGCTGACGCCCGAGACGAAGGAGCTGGTCAACAGCGCGTTCATCGCCGGCATGAAGGACGGCGCGTATCTCATCAACACCGCCAGAGGTCCCGTGGTCAACGCGCAGGACGTGGCGGACGCGCTGCGGTCGGGCAAGCTTGCCGGCGCGGGCTTTGACGTGCTGGAAAACGAGCCGCCGGCGGCGGACGATCCCATCGTCGCGTCGCCCGGCAGCTTCATCACGCCGCATATCGCGTGGGCGGCCTTTGAGACGCGGGCGCGGCTCATGGACATCCTGACGGAGAATGTGCGGGCGTTTCTGGCCGGCGCGCCGAAAAACGTGGTCAATCTGTAAAATCAAGTCGAGATTTTGCACAAAAACGGAAAATTGTGTCGTTTTGCGGTTGACGGAAGCCGGATTGGGTGATAAAATAATATAGAATAGCTGGAATATCCGGTCATTTGAGAGAAACAGCCGAAAGGTGGAAATAATATGGCGATCATTCGCACCGAAGCAGTAGCCGTGACCCGCAGCGCGCTGACCAAGGGTTTCAACGGCGACAGCATCAATCTCAACGGAAACGTGGTCTCGGCGGAGCACGCCGACGCGCCGAAGGGGTTTAAGACCTACGGCAGCACGGAGCCGCCGTTCCGCTGCGCGGTGGGATCCTCGAACAAATCGGCGTTCGCGCTGGGCGCGGTGACCGCGTTCAACGACTACAGGGACGATATGCTCAGCGGCAACGCCGACGGCTTCCTGAACGATATGAAGACCGTGACCGGCAGATGCGAGGGCGCGCAGCTTTCGCTCGCGAGCCTCTGCGCTGTGCCGGACGGCGTATACGTCTCCCGCATGGGGGATTGTCACGTTCTGCGCTTTTCCGACGGCGAGCTTTTTGAGATCGCGCTGCCCGGCGACAACGGCTCCGGCTTCCAGCTGGTGGACGACGTGCGCGACGGCGATATGTTCGCTCTGCTGAGCGCGGACTGCTCGAAGGATCTTCGCTATGAGGACATCGTGGCGCTGTTTGACTCCGACCGGGATCTGAAGACGCTGCTGCGGGATCTGTACCGCATCACCGCGTCAGACAACCGGGAGGCGGACAAAACCGTCGTGCTCGTGAAGATCGTGTGCGACGAGGAGCCCGTGGCCGTGACGCCGCCGGTGATCCCCGCGGCGGGAGCCGACGCCGGCGTATTCGAGCCCGAGCCGCCGGTGGAGGAGACGGAGCTGGAACCGGCGCTGGAGGATCTGACGACAGAGGTGCCGGACGTCTCCAGAGAGAAGACGCGTCATCCCATTTTCCGCGCGCTTCCCATCGCGGTGTTCGTCATCCTTGTTGGCGTGGCTGCCGGGATCTTTTTTGCGACACACAGCGACAAGGTGCTCAAGCCCAAGACGACCGAATCCTCGACCGGCGACGCGGCCGTCTCCACGACGCACGGGATCCGGGACGTGGACGAGGTCTCCATGGTTGCCGTCACAGAAGCCCCCGGCGTGACGCGCCGCAGCACGACGGTCGTGACGACGGCGAGCAGAACCGAGGCGCCCGCGAATAATTATGAGGAACCGCAATACTATGAGGAACCGGCGTATGAGGAGAATCCCGGCGGCGGCGAGGAGAATCCCGGCGGCGGCGAGGAGAACCCCGGCGGCGGCGAGGAGAACCCCGGCGGCGG
>ONWP01000131.1 GCA_900321595.1 uncultured Eubacteriales bacterium | reverse complement strand
GGTGCAGGGCAACGCCTGCTGGAGCTTCTGGTGCATGTCCTCCGGCTGGCTGTGCCGCCACCTGTACGATTACTATCGCTATACGGGGGACGTCGATTTCCTGCGGGAAACAGCGCTGCCCGTGATGCTGGAGGCCGCCGCGTTCTATTCGGCGCTTCTGACCGACGACGGCAAAGGCAATCTCATCCTCGCGCCGTCCACGTCGCCGGAGAACTGCTTTATTTATGACGGCGAGGAGATCGCCGTGTCGCAGACCACTACGATGACGATGGGGATCATCCGGGAGCTGTTCGGAAACTGCGTCGCGGCGTCGGAGATCCTCGGCCAGACCGGCGCATTCACCGAAACGCTGCGTCAGCAGCGCGCGAAGCTGCTGCCCTATCAGATCGGCGCGAAGGGCAACCTGATGGAATGGTACGGCGACGAGCAGGAGGACGACCCGAATCACCGTCACGTTTCGCATCTGTATTCGCTGCACCCGGCGCGCCTGATCACGCCGGATGGGACGCCGGAGCTGGCGGAGGCCTGCCGCCGGACGCTGGAAATCCGCGGCGACGCCGGCACCGGCTGGAGTCTGGGCTGGAAGATCAACTTCTGGGCGCGTCTGCGCGACGGCGACCATGCGGCGAAGCTCATCGATATGCAGCTGCGTCCGGTGGAAAACGCGTTCATCCGGTACGCGGGCGGCGGCGGTACGTACCCGAATATGTTCGACGCGCATCCGCCGTTCCAGATCGACGGCAACTTCGGCGCGGCCAGCGGCATTCTGGAAATGCTTGTCCAGTCTGACGACGACACGATCTATCTGCTGCCCGCGCTGCCCGGCGCGTGGAAAAACGGCGCGGTCCGCGGCGTGCG
Source organism: uncultured Eubacteriales bacterium (assembly GCA_900321595.1). GTDB lineage: Bacteria > Bacillota > Clostridia > Oscillospirales > Acutalibacteraceae > UBA1081. The sequence goes on along the minus strand of ONWP01000131.1, from coordinate 5,855 downwards.
GACGGTCGGCGGAAAGAAGGTCGACGTCACGTGGAAGGACGGAAAGCTGGACAGCTATCAGGTGACCGGCGGCTATAAGTCCATGCGCGTCGTCTGCGGCGATCAGGTTTTGTCCGAAGCGTCATAAACCTGTAAATAAATTGTGAACATTTAAAAAAACGCTGTATTTTTAAAACGTTTTGCAATATAATTTCAATGTACATATGGGTAATTTTGGAGGAAAAATGTTATGAACACGAATGTCAAAAAAATCGTGTGCCTTCTGTTGGCGATCGTCATGATCGGGTCCGCCTTTCTCGGGCTGACTGCGTTCGCGGACGATACGAAGCCTGTCAGAGACATCTACCTGCTCCTTGACATCTCCGGCAGCATGAAGGGCAAGCATATGACCCGCCTGAAGGATGATTCCAAGGACTTCGTCAAGGCCATCCTGAATGATGAGACCGGCGACAACTACATCTGCATCATCACCTTTGCGGATAACGCGACGGTCTATCCCTTCTCGCAGGATTATGACGAGATGGCCGGCATCATCGACGGTCTTCAGGCCGAGGGCGACTCCAACATGGTCGCCGCGCTCAGAGCCGTGAAGGACACCGCCGCGAAGAGCCCGCACGACGTGACCTGCAAGCGCGTGGTCATCATGGGCGACGGCCTGCCCAACAAGGGCGGCGAGATCGCGAAGGGCAAGTACACCTTCACCGACAGCCCCTGCTACTACAAGTACGGCAACGCGCTGTATGTGGAAGCCAGCGGTATGTGGGATGAGTACGTCATCTGCACCGTGGGCATCACCCACTGCTGCGGCGGCATCAAGTACAAGTTCCGCAAGCAGCTGATGAAGGACATCGCGAACCGCCTGTATCAGGAAGAGTATGTCCGTGATCCGCTGGTGGCTGCCGTTCTGGCGCCCTGCGATCCCAAGCCCGCGCCCACTGAGCCGGCTTCCGATCCCGAAATTATTCCGACCGTGAAGCCCACCGAGGCGCCGACCACGCCTCCCACGACGCCTCCGACCACGCCTCCCACGGTTGGCCCGACGGTTCCGCCCACGACTGAGCCGAAGTCTGAGGAGTCCTCTGTGACGACCACTGCGCCGACGACCGCGAAGCCGACTACGACCGCTGCGCCGACGACCGCGACGCCCAAGAACGTTGCGCAGACCGGCGACACCAAGGCGATCATCGCTGTTGCCGCGATCTCGCTGCTCGCAGGTGTCGGCATCATCGCCACCAAGAAGCGTGAACAGTAATTCAACCGTTTAACTGCACGGGGCTGCTCCTCATGAGCAGTCCCGGTTTTCGTCATTTTGAAGAACAGGAGGCGCGAGAAAATGCGCAGACTGAAAACGATCCTTTGTCTGCTGATATGCGCGGCGCTGGTTATTCTGCCGGTGCAGGCGGGGGCTTCCGCGCTTGCCGGCGACGTGGACGGGAGCGGCGCGATCACGGCCTCGGACGCGCGACGCGCGCTGCGCGCTTCTGCGCGGCTGATCGAATTGACGGACGCGCAGTCGGCTGCCGCGGACGTCGATCAGGACGGCAACGTGACGGCGACCGACGCCAGGCTGATCCTGCGGTATTCCGCGAAGCTGATCCGCTCGTTCATCGAGCTGCCCTATTATACGGCGGACATCGTCCCGGAGTATTCCGGGGAGGCATACGTTACGCTCAATAACGGCCATCCGGAATTTCCGACAGAGAACGCGGCTGCGGAATCCTTTGAGTCCTACGGCGCGCTGGATACGCTGGGACGCTGTACCTGCGCGTACGCCTGCGTCGGAACGGATCTGATGCCCACCGGCGCGCGCGGGAACATCCGCGACGTCAAGCCCAGCGGCTGGATCCAGGGCTTTTACGATTTCGTGGAAGGGCGCAGCCTCTACAACCGCTGTCACCTGATCGGTTACGCCATGACCGCGGAAAACGCCAACGAACGTAATCTGATCACCGGCACACGCTATATGAACGCGGTCGGCATGCTGCCCTTTGAGGAGCAGATCGTCGCGTATGTACGCGGGACAAACAACCATGTGCTGTACCGGGTCACGCCGATTTTCGACGGAAAAAATCTGGTCGCCCGCGGCGTGCAGATGGAGGCGTGGTCTGTTGAGGACGAAGGCAAAGGCATCTGCTTCAATATCTACTGCTACAACGTACAGCCGGGCGTGATCATCGATTACGCGACCGGCGCGAACTGGCTCGACGACGGCAGTCCCTCCGCGACGGCCGACTATATCGTGAATAAGAAGACAAAGGTATTCCATCTGCCGTCCTGCAGCGGCGCCAGAAACATGAGCGAAAAGAATAAAAAAGGCTATAACTGCTGCCGGGAAGAGCTGCTCGGCCTCGGTTATAAGCCCTGCGCACAGTGCAATCCGTAGAATTCTCCAAATAAGACAGAACCACTGAAACCTCGCCCCGCGGCCGCGATTCGCGTGCCGCAGAACAGGAGATGACTGATGATGACGCAAGCAGGATGTACATTTCTTGCCGCCCTCTATACGGTGCTGGCGCTGTTTCTGCCCGGGAGGGTCTATCTGAAACCGGTCGCGCGTGACGGCGCGGTCTGCAGCAGCGGCGCCTATACGCTCGTCTACGACACTTCGCGCGGCACGTTCAGCGCCGAGAAGGACGGCGTGACGCTGTTCGCGGACGCGTTCTGCGAATATGACCGCGATGGAAAGATCGTCAGCTCCCGGGATTACACGTCTTTTTCCGCCGAAACGCGTTCTGACGACGGCGGGCAGATCCTGACGATCCGCATGGAGGGCGAAGGTCTTTGGACGCTGACGCAGACGTTCGCGCTGCGGGATGACGCGGCGTGGTTTACGACCCGCGTCACGCTCAGCGGCGGCGACGCGGCGACCAACATGATCTCACCCCTTGTCGTTACGGATCGGAAGCTGCAGAACTTCCTTTACAAATGGACGCGCGTGCTGGAGGTCCCCTTTGACAACGACGGGTGGGCGGAATTTCTCGCGAAAGCGATCGACCGCGATACCGTGAGCTATGAGGTCGGCGCGCTGTTTACGCCTGACGACGGCAGCGGGCTGATCCTGGGCTCCCTGGAGCACGATCTGTGGAAATCGAGCGTTGAGACGACGGGGAAGCTGACGAAGCTCGACACGCTGCGGGTGCGCTGCGGCGCTGTGGATCCCCGTCAGGGGACGGAGCCGCACGGGACGGTGCGCGGGGAACGCGTCGATTCCGCGCTGATCTTCATCGGCGTGTACGACAACTGGAAGGACGGCATGATCGAATTTGCCCGCGCGAATACGGCGATCACGCCGAAGCGGCAGGCTGTCACGGAGGCTGTGCCCTTCGGCTGGAACAGCTGGGGCAGCGTGCAGAGCGACCTCTCCTATGATATCGCGGTCGGCACGTCGGATTATATCCGCGACCGGCTGCAGCCGGTCTGGCAGGCGGACGGCGCGCCGGTCTGGGTAAACCTGGACTCCTGGTGGGATCGCCTCAGCGACGATGAGCTGCGCGCCTTCGTCGAGCATTGCCACGCGAACGGGCAGAAGGCCGGGATCTATTCGGCGCCGTTCGTCATGTGGTGGGACGACTACGGCATGTCGATCAGCAAGGTTCCCGGCACCGACGGCGCTGTGACCTATCAGGATATCCGGCTGAAAAAGCACGACGGCTCATACTACGGCAATGAGGTGGATGGATGTCTGCCGCTGGACGTGACGCATCCCGCGACCAAAAAGCACGTCGAGCATCAGATCAACCGGTTCAAAACCGCCGGCTTCGATTACATCAAGCTGGATTTCCTCGTGCATGCGTCGTTTGAGGGCGACTTTTACGACGATCGTATTCAGACGGGGATCGAGGCGTACAATTACGCCATGACTTATCTGACGGAGCTGATCGGCGACGATATGTTCATCAACCTCGCCATGTCGCCGACGTTCCCGTACTGTTACGCGAACGGCCGACGGCTGGCCTGCGACGCGTATTACGGCATCGGCGACACCGAGTACACGCTCAACGCCGTCACTTACGGCTTCTGGGAGCGGGAGCTGTACGACTTTACCGACCCGGATCACATCGTCGTCTGGGGACGCGAAGGGCGCGCTTCGGAAAATGAGGCGCGGTCGCGCGCTACGAGCGGCGTGATCGCCGGGACGAGCTTCTTAGCAGGGGATAATTTCGTCAGTCCTGCCGGGAACGCGTCGGAGGCCTTTGCGCGATACGAAAAGCTGCTCGCGAATCCGGACGTGATCGCCGTCGCGAAAACGGGACGGATGTTCACGCCGGTCATCACGAACGTCCTGAATCGCACCGCCAATATCTATCGGCTGGAGCTGGAAGACCGGACCTATATCGCCGTATTCAATTTCTCTGCGGTTCCCGCCGTGTTTACGGTGCGCACAGGTCTGAAAGCGTGTACGGCGCGGGAGCTGTGGAGCGGCAAAACGAAAAACGCTGGTTCGGTCATGAGCGTGCCGCTGGCCGGCAGGGACGCCGCGCTGTTTGAGATCACAGAGAGAACGATCAGTTGAGAATAAAAAGGGGGTGCGCGCGACGGAGCGGACAAAGCAATATCTGGCCATCGACCTGAAATCCTTTTACGCTTCGGTCGAGTGCGCGGAACGGGGACTCGATCCGCTCGACGCGCATCTGGTCGTGGCGGATGAGAGCCGCACGGACAAGACGATCTGCCTGGCTGTTTCGCCCGCGCTCAAGGCGTACGGCGTGCCGGGCCGACCGCGTCTGTTTGACGTGCGCCGCGCCGTGGAGGAGATCAACCGCGACCGGGCGCGATTCGCCCCGGACGGGAGACAGGTCGGCGCTTCCGCGTCGGCGCGGGAGCTGGCGGCTGACCCGGCGCTGACGCTGCAGCCGATCGTCGCCAAACCCCGCATGGCCTATTATATGGATTACAGCCGCAGGATCGTGGAGATCTATCTGCGGCACGTCTCGCCGGAGGATCTGCTGATCTATTCCATCGACGAGGTCTTTATCGACGCGACGCCATATCTGAAGCCGCTTCGGCTTACGGCGCACGATTTCGCCATGAAGCTGATCCGCGAGGTGCTGGAGGAGACGGGCATCACGGCGACGGCCGGGATCGGAACGAATCTGTACCTGGCGAAGGTCGCGATGGACATCGTGGCGAAGCATATCCCGGCGGACGCGGACGGCGTGCGCATCGCTTCTCTGGACGAGCGCAGCTACCGGGAAAAGCTCTGGTGTCACGAGCCGCTGACGGATTTCTGGCGGGTCGGCCGGGGAACGGCGGCCAAACTGGAAAAATACGGCATCCGCACGATGGGCGATATCGCCCGCTGCAGCGAGGGCGCGGACGATGCGTTCCGCAGCGAGGCGCTGCTGTACAGACTTTTCGGCGTGAACGCGGAGCTGCTGATCGACCACGCGTGGGGCTGGGAGCCCGCGGAGATCGCCGACTGCAAGGCGTACACGCCGGAGTCGCGGTCGCTTAACGCGGGGCAGGTGCTGCAGTGCGCGTACCCGGCGGAAAAAGGCCGAATCGTCGTGATGGAGATGGCCGATCAGCTGTCCATGGAGCTGGTGCGCAAGGGCCTTGTCAGCGACCAGCTCGTGCTGGACGTGATCTATGACCGATCCAATCTGGACGCCGGGTATGACGGCGCCGTCAAAGCCGACTGGTACGGCAGAGCCGCGCCGAAGGCGTCGCACGGCTCGCGCGGTCTGGGCTCGTTCACGTCCTCGACGGATCGCATCGTCGAGGCTGCGGCGGCGCTTTATGACGAGATCGTCGATCCGCTTCTGACGGTCAGACGTTTTTATGTGACGCTGACGCATCTGCTCACCGAGGCGGAGGACGCCGCGCGGCGGGACGCGCCGCGTCAGCTGAGCTTT
>ONWP01000397.1 GCA_900321595.1 uncultured Eubacteriales bacterium | reverse complement strand
TTGTAGCCCTTCTTACGCAGGTACTCCGGCGGGATCAGCATGGCAAGGTTCGTCTTGCCGCAGGCAGACGGGAACGCCGCGCAGATGTATTTGATCTCCCCTTCGGGATTCTCAACGCCGAGGATCAGCATGTGCTCAGCCTGCCAGCCTTCATTCTTGCCCTGATAGGAAGCGATACGAAGGGCGAAGCACTTCTTGCCGAGCAGCACGTTTCCGCCGTAAGCGGAGTTGACGGAGATGATCGCGTTGTCCTGCGGGAACTGGCAGATCCAGCGCTTTTCCTTATCGACGTTGCACTTGCAGTGCAGGCCGCGCACCCAGTCGTTGCTGTCGCCGAGCGCTTCCATGACCTTTGTGCCGACACGGGTCATGATCGCCATATTCAGTACGACGTAGATGGAGTCGGTCACTTCAATGCCGATCTTGGCGAGCGGAGAACCGACAGGACCCATGGAATAAGGAATGACGTACATCGTGCGTCCCTTGTAGGAATCTCTGGCGATGTCATAGAGCATCTTGTAGCAGGCGGAGGGCTCCATCCAGTGGTTCGTGGGGCCGGCATCCTCTTCCGTAGGCGTGCAGATCAGCGTTCTGTCTTCCACGCGCGCCACGTCGTCGGGTCTGGTGCGGTGATATACGCACCCGGGAAGAAGCTCTTCATTCAGCTTGATCATTTCGCCGGTCGCAAAAGCCTCCTGACGAAGCGCCTCAAGCTGTTCCTCGGATCCGTCGATCCAAAGAACGCTGTCAGGCTTTACCAGATCGATCTGCTGATCAAGCCAGTCAAGGATTGTCTTGTTCTGTGTCAATGCCATGGTGTTACTCCTTTGCCGCATGTATTTCGTTTGAGCCGCTTCGAATACGGTCTTTTGTTAAAAAACTGTCAATTGAGCTCATAATCACTGTTATGATATCACAAATACCCGTTTATGTCAATAGCCATCGTAGCATACGCGTTCAGGTCTGAACGCGCGCAGCACCCCGCCTGATACTCATAATAGCCCTGCGACGCGATCATCGCGCCGTTGTCTCCGCAGAGTGAAAGCCGCGGCTTATACAGCGCGATCCCGCGCTTTTCCGCGAGCGCGTCCAATTCCCTTCTGAGTACGGAATTGGCTGAAACGCCGCCCGCGACGACAAGCTTCTTTTCCCCGGTCAGATCGAGCGCCATCACGACGCGCTCCGTCAGACAGTCGACGACCGCTTTTATGTAGGAAGCGCCGAGAGACGCGACGTCGATCGGTTCGCCGCGCTGTTCATACCGGTGAATGAGATTGATAACATATGTTTTCAGGCCGGAAAAGCTCATGTCCATGGGCGCGTCTTCGACCTGCGGATGCGGAAACGAAAACGCCCGCGCGTTGCCGTCTTTCGCCGCCGCGTCCAGATTCTTTCCGCCGGGATACGGCAGTCCCATCGCGCGCGCCGCCTTGTCCAGACACTCCCCCGCCGCGTCGTCGCGCGTTCTGCCGAGTATCTCAAACGACGTATAGTCGCGCACACGCACGATATGACTGTGGCCGCCGCTGACGACCAGTGCGAGAAACGGCGGCTCCAGATCGGGATGCGTCAGATAATTGGCGGCAATATGACCCCGCAGATGATGAACGGGGACGAGCGGTTTGCCGGATGCCGCGGCCAGTCCCTTCGCGAAATTCACGCCGACAAGCAGCGCGCCGATCAGTCCGGGCGCGTATGTGACAGCGATCGCGTCAATATCCTCCAGCGTACACGACGCGTCCGAAAGCGCGCGTTTCGCGCAGCCGGAGATATTCTCCGCGTGCCGTCTGGACGCGATCTCCGGCACGACGCCGCCGTACTGCACATGCTCGTCGACCTGCGACGCGATCACGTCCGAGAGCAGCCGCCTGCCGTCCTCGACGACGGATACCGCCGTTTCATCACAAGAGGATTCGATTCCCAGTATTTTCATTTATTTCACCAAATCAGAAAAGGCGCTTTCACGCCTTTCCCAGATACTCTTCCAGACAGAGGCCGGACGCCTTGATTTTCTTTGCGTTGGCGACGCCGACATAACGCCAGTGCCACGGCTCGAATTTCACGCCGGTGATCTCGGTCTTATCCGCCGGATACCGCAAAATAAAGCCGTAATCCTGCGCGTTTTTCATTAACCACGCGTATTCTCTGGTGTATTCGAAGTTGTACGCGGAGCCGGCGCAGATGATATCCATGCAAATGCCGATGTTGTGTTCGCTGGAGCCAGCCGGCATCCGTCTGCGGGAGGCAAGCCGTTCTGAATCCGCGCGGCTGTAGCCCATCGACAAATACTCCTGCACAAACTCTTCAAACAGATAATACTGGCTCGTATAGCTGCGATAGCCGGAGCACGGCGTCAAGTAGAGCCCGACGCGCGCCGCCGCACCGTACATCTTCGTATAGGCCGCCGCCGCGCGGTAGTCCATGTATTCGCTGGAGTTGGCAACCTTGACGAGCTTCAGCTGATTATCCACATTGCCGACCCGATACTTCGTATTCAGCAGGATCATCGACCAGGAAGCGTCGTCCGACGGATACGCGACCTTGATCGGCTGGACGCCCGCCTGCGCCGTTGT
>ONWP01000123.1 GCA_900321595.1 uncultured Eubacteriales bacterium | reverse complement strand
GGTGGAGCGTGTTGATAAAGGTGAAGATGGGGATGCCGCGCATGGCGCAGACCTTGAAGAGCTTGCGCGTCTGTGGCTCGATGCCCTTCGCGGCGTCGATGACCATGACGGCGCTGTCAGCCGCCATCAGCGTCCGGTAGGTGTCCTCGGAGAAATCCTGATGGCCCGGCGTATCCAGAATATTGATGCAGTAGCCCTCGTACTCGAAGCGCAGCACGCTCGACGTGATCGAGATGCCGCGTTTTTTCTCCAGTTCCATCCAGTCGGAAACGGCGTGCTTGTCGCTGGCCTTGCCCTTGACCGTACCGGCGGACTGAATGACCCCGCCGTACAGCAGCAGCTTCTCCGTCAGCGTGGTCTTGCCCGCGTCAGGATGGGAAATGATCGCGAATGTGCGCCGTCTGTTGATCTCCTGTATCGTGTCCATGGATGACCCCCGTCAATCGTTCCTGTTATACCGAATGAATAGTTTAGCATAGCGGGAAAAGAAAATCAAGATTTAATTCACGCGTTCACGCGGCAGACAGGCGAAATGTCATTCCGTCGATCTCTAATTTTTTTATCTTGCCTTTTTATCCGAAAAAAGGTATACTGTTTTACGTTTGAGGGAGGACGAAAATGGACACTGTACAGATCTATACCGACGGCGCCTGCTCCGGCAATCCCGGCCCGGGGGGCTGGGGCTGCGTTCTGCAGTACGGGCCGCACCGCCGCGAAATGTCGGGCGCTGAAGCCTCGACGACCAACAACCGCATGGAGCTGACCGCCGTGATCGAGGCGCTTTCGGCGCTCAACCGTCCCTGCAGGGTAACGCTGACCACGGATTCCCGCTACGTCTGCGACAGCGTGACAAAGGGCTGGCTTTACGGCTGGGTCAAAAAGGATTTCGTCCGGCAGGGCAAGCCGGTGCCCAACACCGACCTGTGGAAAAAGCTTCTGCCGCTTCTGCAGACCCACGACGTGACCTTCGTCTGGGTGCGCGGTCACGCCGGTCATCCGGAAAATGAACGGTGCGACGCGCTGGCGGTCAAAGCCCGCGAGGAAATCGTCAAGGCAAAATAAGAGGATGCGTTCCGGTTGGGGCGCATCCTCTTCAATTCATTTGATTACAGCAGCGATTTCACACAGGCCTCTACGTCGGCCATATCCGCCGTCGGCTCAAATCGGGCGACGACGCTGCCCTGCCGGTCGACGACAAACTTCGTGAAATTCCACTTGATATCCGGTTTTTTGTCCCAGTCCGGATCGGCCTCCGCGAACATCTTCTCCAGAAGCGCGCGAAACGGGTGCTCGTCAAAGCCGGCGAAGCCCTTCTGCGCCTTCAGATAGGTGTACAGCGGCAGCTCGTCCGGGCCGTTGACGTCGGCCTTTTTCATCTGCGGGAACGTCGTGTTGAAGTGCAGCCGGCAGAATTCGTGGATCTCGTCATCCGTGCCGGGCGCCTGCGCGCCGAACTGATTGCACGGGATATCGAGGATCTCAAGCCCCTGCGCATGATAATCGAGGTACAGCTGCTCGATGGGCGCATACTGCGGCGTAAAGCCGCATCCTGTCGCCGTATTGACGATCAGGATCACCTTGCCCCGATAGTCGGCGAGAGACAGCGGCTGTCCTTTTCCGGTGGTGATCGTATAGTCGTAAATCATGGAAATCTCTCCGTTATCATCACGTCGCGTCATACAGCGGCGAATAGTCATAAGAGAAGAAAATGCCGTCGTCCCGGCAGGCGTCGATCAGCTCCTCGATCGTATACTCCCCCGCCCACATCAGAATATCGTCCGCTTTCTCGCCCAGCGCGTCGGCCAGACGCAGCATCTCATGGTACTGCAGGCGGATCTGCTGGTCGTCCACGCCCGGGCGCACATAGCGCACGTCGATCTGCGTCAGCGCGTCGTCCTCCCCGCGGTGATAGGCCACGAAGCACTCGTCTCCGACGGCGACGGGAAACACCACGGTATCCTCGCCGGCGGGCACGGCGTCTCTGGGCAGCGCGGCGTCGATCATGCGCTGCATGGCGCCGGGACCGTTGCCCACGGGCGCCGCGGAGCCGAAATCGCCGCAGCACGCGTTGATGCCGTCCAGCAGGTTTTTCCAGCGCTCGGTGAGCGCGCCCCTGCCGCGGCGGCGCGTGAAGCCGTCGTCCGCCATGATCTCGAGCGTATAGGTTTCCTCACCGTCCGACGCGTCTTCGGTCAGCTCGTCCTCCGGCACGTCGTACAGCATCTGATCGACCAGCAGCGGCAGCTCCCAGCGCTCCTGATGCGTATAGACGCCGCCCTCGCGGCTGATGACGACCACGGAATCCGTGTCGCTGTCGATCATCAGCGTCCAGACGCCGCGCGCGCCTTCACATTCGAGCATGACGCCGCGCAGCAGATCGCCGGGATCCGGCGCGAGCGCGATGAGGTTCGGCAGCTTATAATACTTGCGCAGCATCAGCGAAAGCAGAACGGTATCCCGATCCTCCGGGTCAAAGCCGTCCTCCACGCGCAGGTAATTGCCGTCGTCATCGGTGAGCTCAACGATCCAGCCGTTGTCAGACGGCGCGCGTGAAGCGCGCATGGCCTGCGAGCCGGAAGAATGCTCCGCGACAAATTCCGCCGTGTGCCGGAAGATGAGATAGGCGCCGCCGGTCTTCAGGTGAAAGTGCTTCCGGCGCCGCGCCTTGCCGCGCTGACCGTCCCGCAGCCGGTATTCCGTCAGCCAGATCTTGCCGTTGGGATACGCCGTGAGCACCTGTTCGGTCGTGAAATCGTCTTCGTCGAGCGTCTGCCGGCTCACGATGCGGATCTTCTGCACCGGAATCACCTCCTCTTTACAGAATGCAGTCGGATCAGGCTTACAGCGCCTCGACGATCGCCTTGGTATCTCTGGCGATCATCAGCTCCTCGTTGGTGGGGATGATGTAGACCTTGATCTTGGAATCGGGCAGACTCAGCTCGCCGCCCTTGCCGCGGATCGCCGTCTCGTTCACCTTGCGGTCCCAGGTCAGGCCGAGATACGCGAAGCTGTCGCAGATGTTCTCACGCAGCGGCTGGCTGTTCTCGCCGATGCCGCCGGTGAAGACGATGGCGTCCACGCCCTGCATCGCGGCGATATACGCGCCGATGAACTTGCGGATCTGATACCACTGGATGTGGCGGGTCAGGTCGGCTCTGGCGTCGCCGGCGGCCGCCGCGTTCTGGATGTCGCGGTCGTCGCTCATGCCGCCGGAGAGGCCGAAGACGCCGGACTTCTTGTTGAGGATCTCGCTGGTCTCGGCGGGCGTCCAGCCCTCCTTTTCCTGCAGGAAGGTGATGACGCTCGGATCCACGCCGCCGGAACGGGTGCCCATGATGAAGCCGTCCAGAGGCGTCAGGCCCATGGACGTGTCGATGACCTTGCCGTCCTTGATGGCGGTGATGGAGGAGCCGTTGCCCAGGTGGCAGGTGATCAGCTTGATCTCCTCAAGGGGCTTGCCCATGAGACGGGCGCACTCGCCGCTGACGTAGCGGTGGCTGGTGCCGTGGAAGCCGTAGCGGCGCACGGCGTACTTCTCATAGTATTCATAGGGCACGCCGAAAAGATATGCCTCCGGGGGCATCGTGCTGTGGAACGCGTTGTCGAAGACGACGACCTCGGGCACGTCGGGTCCGAAGACCTCGAGGCTCGCGCGGATGCCCTGGATGTGCGCCTTGTTGTGCAGCGGCGCCAGATCGATCAGGCTCTCGATGCCCTCGATCACCTTTTCCGTCACAAGCGTGCTCTCCTTGAAAAGAGCGCCGCCCTGCACGATGCGGTGGCCGACGGCCGCGATCTCGGAAAGATCGTGCAGCACAGCGTGCTCGCCCTCGGTCAGCGCTTCCTTCATAACAAGGAACGCCTCGGTGTGATTTTTCATCTCCACCTGCTTCGTGAACTTTTCGTCGCCGATCTTGAGCTCGAAATTGCCCACGGGCTCGCCGACGCGCTCGCACACGCCCTTGGCGATGACGCGCTCGCCGTCCATGTCGATGAGCTGATACTTCAGGGATGAGCTGCCTGCGTTGATGACCAGAATTTTCATACAATACCTCCGGAATTAAAAAAAGCTTGATACTTTTCTCACATTGGTTTATTATATACTTAATTGACGGCAATTTCAACAGTCTTTTTTACGGAGTGGTCATATTTTGGAAGTCACAGCGATCACAGCGGAGTACAACCCCTTTCACAACGGGCACGCGTACCACGTCGCCAGGACGAAAGAGCTGACCGGCGGGCATCCGGTGATGGCCGTCATGAGCGGCAATTTCGTCCAGCGGGGCGAACCGGCGATCCTGAGCAAG
>ONWP01000158.1 GCA_900321595.1 uncultured Eubacteriales bacterium | reverse complement strand
TGCCACCGTCCAAGCTGTATGTTTGGTTCAAACCGATATTTAACAACATTATATCGTCTATGTTCCTATATGTCAACCCAAATATCCGATTATAAACGACGATATTTCTTTTTTATCGTGTACAATGTAAGCGGTGATGCGACATGTACGAGGAAGAGTTTCGAAAACGGCTGACCGAGCTGCGCGAGCGCAAGGGCGTTTCCGCGCGGGATATGAGCCTGTCCATCGGACAGAACGCCGGTTACGTCAACAACATCGAAAACGGTCGTTCGCTTCCCTCCATGTCAGGCTTTTTCTACATCTGCGAATACCTCGGCGTGACGCCCGCGCAGTTTTTCGATCGCGACGACCGAAACCCGCAAACACTCGCGGCGCTCATTGCCGACTGCAAGAACCTCAACGAACAAACGCTGCAGGCATTCGCAGTCCTCGCGCGGGAACTGAACGACTGAATCAACCTTCTTGCGGTCGATTTTTTCGGTTTCATATAGCTTCACCATAGCACAAACATCCAAAAAAACAATACCTCGGGAACGAAATCGCGATTTTCGGGAACGAAATGAAAATTTTGTGCAATTTTCGGCGAAATATTGCTGTTTTACTTCCATTCAGGTTCAGAGAATAAAAAAAGTGACGCTGTCCTGTAACCGCAGTTACAGATTGGCGTCACTATTTTGTGATTCGTGCGCGGTTTCCGTGCGAAACGCGTACCGACCCGCGTTTACGTGGATTCTGCCGCGTCCGCCGGCTCGGCGAGGCTTTCGGCGCGCTTGACCGCCAGCTCCGCGTGGAGCGCGTCGAGCTTCTTCTTATTCAGCGGATAGAACAGGAACATGATGAACGTGATGGCGTAGGCCACCAGCATGACGCGCGAGACCATCTTGTAGATCCGGTCGCCCACGCCGGGAATATAGCCGACAACGAGGTTTTCCGGATCGTAGCCGGCGTAGCGGTACAGCAGCTGCAGACCGACGGTATCGGCCAGCGTCTGCCCCAGCTTGCGCGAGAACGTGTACACCGCGTAGATGGCGCTTTCGCTCTTTTGGCCGGTGACGTTCTCCTGATAGTCAATCACGTCCGTCACGATCGCCCAGGTCAGGATCGACAGGAAGCTGTAGCCCGCGCCGACGCCGAAGTTGCAGATGATGAACGGCGCGGCGTGGGTGCGCAGCGTCTCGTTCGGCCCGATCAGGCAGAGCACCGCGCTGGCGCCCACGGCCAGACACAGCCCGGCGGTGCACAGCTCCTTCTTGCCGAAGCGCTTGGACAGCTTCGGGATGAATAGCATCAGCAGTACCATCGGCGCGTAGGTGGCCATCGTCAGCAGGATCGACAGGTCGCTGTTGCCGAAGTAGTTTTTCGTCAGATACTGGTTGAAGGAGCCGAACTGCAGCAGCCCGCTGATCATCATGCCCGCCACGGTGACCGTGAGGAAGGGGCGCGACTTGAACAGCGCGCCGTAAGTGCGCTTCACGTCGAGCTTTTTCTTCTCCGGAGCGTAGTGTACGCGCTCCTTCGTCGTATAGAAGCAGACCATGTACGCGGTGATGCTTAAGGTCGCCAGCACCACGGCCGCCAGGAAGGTCTTTTTCGGATTGAGCGTCGTGCCGTCGTCGTAGATGAATTTCTGCGCGACCAGCGTCACGGCGGCGCCGCCGACGCCGGAGCCGATCGCCCGGGTCGTGGACAGGAGCGTCCGCCCGTCGGGATCGTCGGTGATCGCCGACGCCAAAGATCCGTACGGAATATTCATTCCGGTATACATCATGCCCTGCAAACAATAAGACAGATAGGCAAAAATGAGCAGGATCGTATAGGACTGCACGACGTTCTGCAGATTCAGGAAGCAGATCACCGTCGCCAGTCCAAGCGGCACGGCGACTGTGCGCAGATAGGGTCGGAATTTGCCGTTTTTCGACGGCTTGCGCACATCGACGAGCATGCCCCAGAGCGGATCGTTGACGGCGTCCCAGAGACGGATGACCAGAAACAGCACGGTCAGATCGCGGCTGATCTGGGTCGCGGACGCGCCGTGGCCGGGCAGCAGGCAGTCCGTATAGAACACCTTCAGATACATCGAGATAAACGTCAGCACGAACAGGTTGCCCATGTCGCCGAACATGTACCCGGCAGCCTCCCGCACGTTGATCGCGTTGGGATGCCGCTGCGCGGGCTCGATCGCGCGATGCTTCTTCGCCATAACCTCACGCTCCTTTTTTCCTATTCTACCAAAGCGGGCGGGCGTTGTCAACGGCGGAGCGGAAGGCTTCGGTTCAGACGGCACAAGGAACGCAAAAAGGCTCCCGCCGGAGCGAGAGCCTTTAAAGTTAGGTGTGGGATCAGATTTCAGTTTCGAGCTTCGCAGAGAAGCGCAGGATCTTCCG
>ONWP01000250.1 GCA_900321595.1 uncultured Eubacteriales bacterium | reverse complement strand
TCGTTGCCGCGCAGAAGTCTGCGTCATTTCGCGTCCGGGCTCAGTACGAAGCCGATCGCGTCCGCGCGGCTGAGATCGGGGGGGACGCTTCGGTTGCGCGTCGTTTTTGCCGAACGACTTGCGTTTTAAAAAGTGCAAAGGAGGAAAATCGGGATTCGCGTCATTTGGTCATTGCTTTTTCTTCAAAATGTGGTAAGATATACGCAGAAGACCTTTCGGAGGTGATGAGATGCGTTATCGTCGGGAACGGGATCCGCTGGGCGCGCTGCGCGGACTGGTCGTGGTTGGCGTGATCGCGATCGCGGTTCGCAAAATGATCAAGAAGTATCACACAAAGGAAGAATTTGTGCCGTACTGATCCGCAGATTTCAAACGCTCTCCCTCGGTCGCCGGGGGAGAGCTTCGTCATGCCGCGCCTGATTTGCGGCACAAAGTACGTGGTCAGTCGGACTTGACAGATCGCGATGATTATAGTATGATATAGTGAATGCAAATATGGTGCCGTCGGACCATTTTGCTCAATACGAATGCTGCCGTCCGGTGTACCGGACTGACGATAGAGAAACAATGAGACAAGGAGAACGAATGGAAAAAAAGAAAAATGTCGAAAAGACTGCAACCACGAAGCGCTACGGGAAGCTGACCGCAGCGAAAATAACGCAGGCGAAGCCGCAGTCAACTCGAAATGCCGGCGCAAAGACCGGAAAAAAGGGAGCCGCTGAGAAACCGGCGCTGCCGCGCGCTGCCGTCGGCAGAAAGGTCAGAGCCGCGAAGGCGCAGGCCGCTCCCGCGCAGACGGAAAAGACCGTCAAAGCCGGGAAGAAGACAAAACAGAAAAACACCCCAGGCAAATTCGCCACGCCGCTGACCATAGCATTCCTGGGCGGTCTGGAAGAGGTCGGCAAGAATATGACGGTGCTGTCCGTCGGCGACGATATGATCATCGTGGACTGCGGACTGGCGTTCCCGGATGAGTCCATGCCCGGCGTGGATCTGGTCATCCCCGATTTTACATACATTGAAAAGAACGCGAACCGCGTGCGCGGGATCTTCATCACGCACGGACACGAGGATCACATCGGCGGGCTTGTATATCTGCTCAAAACGCTCAATATCCCGGTCTACGCGACCAAGCTGACCTGCGGGCTGATCGAGGGCAAGCTCCGGGAGCACCGGATGCTGTCAAAGGTCAAGCTCAACGTGATCAAGCCCGGGGACAGCGTAAAATGCGGACAGTTCCGGGTCGAAGCCATCCACGTGAACCATTCCATCCCGGATGCCGTCGCGTTCGCGATCCACAATCCGGCCGGAACAGTCATCATGACCGGCGACTACAAGATCGACCCGACGCCGATCGACGGGGAAATGATGGATCTGGCGCGCTTCGGACAACTGGGCAATGAAGGCGTGCTCGCGCTGCTGTCGGATTCGACGAACGCGGAACGCCCCGGGTATACCCCGAGCGAAAGCACGGTCGGCGCGACCTTTGAAAACCTGTTTCGCAGAGCCGGAAAGAAGCGGATCATCGTCGCGACGTTCGCGTCGAATATCCATCGGGTACAGCAGATCATTGACGTCGCCGTCTCCCTCGGACGCAAGGTCGCGTTGTCGGGCAGAAGTCTCGAGAACGTCGTCGCGGTGAGCACGGAGCTCGGCTACTTGAACGTGCCTGCCGGCGTGCTGATCGGCATCGACGATATCCGCCGCTACCGGGACGATCAGCTCGTTCTGATCACGACCGGATCGCAGGGCGAGCCGATGAGCGCGCTTTCGCGCATGGCGATGAGCGATCATCGCAAGGTCGCGATCACATCCAACGACTGCGTGATCATCTCCGCGCGTCCTATCCCGGGCAATGAAAAAACGGTCGGGAACGTCATCAACGAGCTGATGAAGCTCGGCGCGCAGGTCGTGTATGAGTCCATGTATGACGTGCACGTATCCGGGCACGCCTGCCAGCAGGAAGATAAGATCCTTCTGGGACTGGTCAAGCCGCGCTTCTTCATCCCGGTTCATGGCGAGACCAAGCAGCTGCGCAAGCACGCGGAGCTGGGCGAGCAGATGGGGATCCCGGCGGAGCGCATCGTCGTGCCGGACAACGGAACGGCCGTAACGCTGGTCAGTCCCGATCAGTATAAGCTTTCCGACGTGCCTGCCGGCCGGGTTTTCGTCGACGGATACGGCGTCGGAAACGTGGGCAGCACAATCCTGCGGGAGCGCAAGCTTCTGGCCGAGGACGGCGTGATCGTCGTCTGGGCGGTCATCGACCAGGTGACCGGGTATCCGATGGGCGATATCAGCGTGGATTCGCGCGGATTCGTCTACGCGCGCAGCTCCTCCGACCTGTTCGCGGACGCCGCAGCGGCAGCGCAGCGCGTGATCGACGAATACTGCCGCAAGGGCCGCCACGATGTGGACGCGCTTCGCAGTAAGGTCAAGGACGCGGTATCGCGCAGCGTTTACGAGAAAACGAAACGATCGCCGATGGTGATCCCGGTGATCGAGGAAGTATAATTTGAGAAGAAGGTTCTTATGAGACGATCTGACAGAGACGGCCGATTCGCCGTTCTGCGCCGCGTTTTGCGCCTGCATCAGCTGCTGCCTGTGGTGGCTCTGTTTGCCGTCGCGGTCGCTGTGACGAGCCTGTGGCTTCGCCAGTACTGGATCGCGCTCCTTGAGTTGATCCTGGGCGTCGTGCTCAGCGTGATTGTCTATATCGGGGAACGGCGGACATATACGGAGCTCGAAAACACCGTCAGCGTCCTCAACGACGCGCTGTCCGGCGCGGGGGAGGACAAGATCGCCCATATCCCGCTGCCGCTGGCGGTCACCGACAGCACCGGCGCGATCCTCTGGTACAACGAAGGTTTTCGGCAGGACGTTGTAGGGCAGAACGGTCTGACAACGCGGCAGATCGCGCGATTCCTGCCGCCGGAGCATTACGTCAACGAGACAGGCGCGGTCCTGCAGGTGGTGTTCGGCGGACGCTTCTATACGGTCTACACAACCCGGACGGATGCGCAGGCGGGGATCTACGCGCTGTATTTCGTTGACAACACCTACTACAAGCAAACGGAACAGCTCTACCGTGAGTCCCGGCCGGCCGTATTCATCATTTCCGCGGACGCGCTGGACGAGGTGAGCGCGACCACGGATTCCGGCGAATACAGCGCCCTGATGGGCGACGTGGAGCAGCTGGTCTACGACTGGTTCCGGGATATGAACTGCACGGTGAAACGGACCGGCGACTGCAAGTTTTTCGGCATCTGCGAGATCCGTCAGCTTGCCGCGATGGAGGCGGACGGCTTTACCGTTCTCAACCGCGTCCGCGCGCACAAAACGGTCAGCGGCGGGGAAGGCCTGACGCTGTCCATCGGCGTCGGCTGCGCGGAGACCATCGCCCAGAGCGAGCGGCTCGCGCGGCAGAGCGCCGATATGGCGAAGGGGCGCGGCGGCGACCAGGTCGTTCTCTGCAGGGACGGCGTGTATGAGTTCATCGGCGGCGTCGCAGTCGGCGCGCAGAGCCGCAGCCGCGTGCAGGCGCGGCGGACCGCGGCTTCCATCGAATCGATCCTGCGGGAGGCGCACGCAGTCTACATCATGGGACACCGCGGCTCCGACCTGGACGCGATCGGCTCCGCGATGGGGCTGGCGCAGGCCTCGATCGCAATGGGGAAGCCGGCGAAGATCGTGCTCGACGAGGCCACGACGCTCGCCAAACCGCTGGTGCAGTATGTGCGCACGTCCTCCTTTGCCGATGTGTTCATGTCGCCGCAGGCTGCGCTGGACGCGTTCGGTGAAAACGATCTGCTGATCGTCACGGACGTGATGCGCGGCGTGATCACCGACAGCCC
>ONWP01000338.1 GCA_900321595.1 uncultured Eubacteriales bacterium | reverse complement strand
TGCAGACGTGCAGGAGCGCCGGCTCGATGAGCTTGCGGTAATGGGCGAGCCGCCGGGTGAAGATCTCGGTCTGCCGGTCGGCCATGCGCTCGCTGGTCGTCCAGCCGAGACCCAGCAGAAACGGCGGTACGCCCAGCTTCGCGGTGATCTGCTCGATCAGCATGCGCACCGTCCGCGTCGGATCCGGCAGGGCGTCGGCGCTGCCGATGGGGGAGACGTTCACGTCGCCGACCGCCACGAAGTCGCGCACGCGGCTGCGGTCCCGCATCGCGCCGCTCCACGCGTCCGCGATGCGCTTCGCCGCGTCCTCCGCGTCCACGACGGCGTCGCCGGGGCGATACGTCACGGCGTAGCGCACGTCGCCGCAGCGGCGCCAGTTGGTCTCCACCGTATCAAAGATCTCCAGCAGCGTGCCCGCCACGCCGGCCAGCCCGGTCAGCGCGCTGCGGCCGGTCAGCTCCCCGGGGCCGGGATCCAGCGCCGCGTACACCAGCCCGGGACAGCGGTCCGGGCGCACGGCTTTGCCGCCGGCGGTGGTGAAGACCGGCCGGGTCGGGTCGCGCTCGTCGCGTTCGGCGCGGATCGCGGTCACGTCGGCGTTGTGCAGCGTCAGCTCGCCCGTGCGCCTGTCGTACAGGCACTCGCCGATCGCGGTCCCGTAGGTGAGCAGGTTGTCCAGATATCCCGCCGCGAAGCCCGCGAGCCCCGCGGACGCGTCCGTGCACCGCGCCCGGAGCGTGAACGCGTCGAGGGCGTCCTGCATGGCGGGATCGCCGCAGACCGGCCGGAAGCCGCCGCACAGGTGTACCGTCAGGCGCACCGCGCCGTCGATGAGCGGCACCCGCCGCCGCAGCGCGTCGTAGAGCGCCGGGGATTCCGCGGCGGCCACGGGCCCCGTGAAGCCGGTCGCCGGCTGCTCGCTCACGGCGCAGGGGAGCGTCGTTTTCTTTCGTTTCGTTCTCATGTCAATTCTCCTTTCGTTCCGGCGTCGCCACGGCGATCCCGGCGTGATCGCACGCCGCCACCGTCTGGACGAAATAGCGCATGTCGTCCATGGCGTGGTCGTCCCGCTTGCGCGGCGTCTCGTCCCGGCGCTCGTCCCAGCGGTAGAGGGTGAACTCCCGCAGGATGTCCGTGCAGTTCGGGCAGATGCGCAGCTTTCCCTGCTGCAGCAGCGCCGCGGTGCGCCGGATGCCGTCGGCCACCTGATTGACCGCCGGGATCACGCGGAAGCGGCCTCTGCGCCGCAGGCAGGCGATGAAGGACGCCGCGGACGGGTCGACGATCACCGCCCGGATCGGGCAGTCGCCGGCCAGCGTCTCCAGCGCGTCGCAGTATTCCTCGTCGGTTTTCTGGACGCCGGTTTTTCGTCCGTCGTGATAGTATTCGCGCAGGCGGTACCACACGCCGCCGACGCGGCCCCACAGTCCCATGGACATGGGGTTGACCGTCCCGTAGTCGCAGGAGATATAGTACTCCCGCGGCGTCCCGGGGCAGAAGGACACGTTGCGCGGCCCGAAGAACGGGTAGACCAGCCCGGACGTGCTGACCCACCGCCCCAGCACGAACCGCTCATAGAACGCGCCGGTGTACATCCGCTCATACCGGGCGCGGATCTCCGGGGTGAGCGCCGGATTGTCCGCCATCGTAAACGTCAGGCGCAGCAGCCCCTTCGCTTCGGCCTTGTCGATCCACTCCAGCTTGAACGGGTGATTTTCGCCCTCCGGGTTGCAGTTGAACCAGAGCCGCGAGCCCGGTACCGACACGCGGGCGACGGCCTGCTGCACGAATTCCTGCGGCATCAGCGCGCATTCGTCGAGCAGCACGCCCGCCAGCGTCACGCCCTGGATGAGCGACGCCGCGCCGGCGTCCCGGCCGCCGAAGGTGTAGAAGCGGTTCGTCCGCCTGCCGAGCGCGACGGTAAAAAAGGAGGCGGTCTTTGACTCCCGCACCGTGAAGCCCAGCGCGCGAAGACGCGCCTGCAGCCGGTCGGAGAGGTTGCGCCGCAGGCTTTTCTCCGTTTTGCCGCACAGGCCGAAGTACGCGCCGTCAAAGCATGTCATCGCCCACAGCGCGAAGGAAAGGCTCATCGCCCAGGTCTTGCCGCTGCGCACGGCGCCGTCGCAGATGACGCCGGTTTTGTCCCGGTCCGGGGAGCCGGGCATCCACCACGTAAACACCCGGCGCTGTTTGTCGGAAAGCTCAAGCGCCATCGCGCAGCGACGTCAGCAGGTCTTCGAGCGCCTGCCCGCCGTCGGCCTGCCGCAGCGCCAGCAGCGCCCGCGCCGCGTCCAGCTTGCTGACGAGCTTGAGCCGGATGCCGCTGCCGCTTTTCTCCAGCTCCTGCACGGCGCACAGGTCCCGTTTGCGCAGCGGCTCGCCCGTCTCGAGCTGCCGCAGCAGCCCCGCCGCGTCGGCGCGCAGGATCGCGCGCAGCGTCCGGGCGATCAGCGCTTCGTCCGGCATCAGATTGTGTGTCATGTTCTGTTTCACCTCCTCAAAAATGGCGCGATTTTTGCGTGTTTTTCCCTTTTTTCGGGCAAACCTGCGCAAAAGCTGTTGCTTTTTCTTATTCAAACAATTATAATGAGAGAAAGTGATGCGAAAAAAGGAGGAGAAACAATGCCGGAATTCACCTATGAGATCGTCGAGGAGCTGGGCGTGGTCAGCGAAGGCAGCGGCGGCTGGCGCAAGGAGCTGAACCTCGTGAGCTGGAACGGCAAGGATCCGAAGTATGACATCCGGGACTGGGCGCCTGAGCATGAAAAGATGAGCAAGGGCATTTCGTTGACGAAAAAGGATCTGGCGGCTTTGCGCGATCTGCTGAATGAACTGGATCTGGACGCGTAAAAAGGGCTTGACAAAGACAAAAAAAGGACTATACTAATATTAGCACTCAGGATAAAAGAGTGCTAATATTTCGTTTATGAGGGTGAGCCTATGAGAAAGAAGCAGTTTAAGGCGGAATCCAGAAAACTGCTGGATATGATGATCAACTCGATTTATACGCATAAGGAGATCTTCCTGCGGGAGCTGATCTCCAACGCCAGCGACGCGCTGGACAAGCTGTATTTCCGGTCGCTGACGGACGACAGCGTCACGATGGCGCGGGAGGATTACCGCATCCGCATCGAGCCCGACAAGGACGCGCGCACGCTGCGCGTGATCGACAACGGCTGCGGCATGACGGCCGAGGAGCTCGAGCAGAATCTGGGCACCATCGCGAAGAGCGGCTCGCTGGACTTCAAGAAGAGCGCCGAAGAGGGCGAAGATGTGGAGATCATCGGCCAGTTCGGCGTCGGCTTCTATGCCGCGTTCATGGTGGCCGACAAGGTCACGGTGCTGTCGAAGCCCTACGGCGCCGACAGCGCGAACCTGTGGACCAGCGCCGGCGCGGACGGCTTCACCGTCGAGCCCGCCGAAATGGACGGCCACGGCACCGTCGTGACGCTCTACATGAAGCCCGACGCGGAGAACGAGGACTATTCGAAGTTCCTCGAGACGTATCAGCTTGAGAGCATCGTGAAGAAGTACTCCGACTACATCCGCTATCCCATCGTCATGGACGTGCAGACGAGCCGTCCGGTCGAGGGCGAGCAGGACGAGAACGGCAATCCGAAGTACGAGACCGTCACCGAGGCGAAGACGCTCAACTCCATGA
>ONWP01000132.1 GCA_900321595.1 uncultured Eubacteriales bacterium | reverse complement strand
TAGACCTTGTCCAGATCGTCCGCGTCGGTCAGACGGAAGGTGATCGTGTAGCCCTGCGGATTCACATCCAGGACACTCACGTCCGCGATGCCGGGCGGCGTCGTATCCGCCACGGGACGGATGCCCTCGCTGAAGCTGGGCCAGTTCAGATTTTTGCAGTATTCGTAGGTGCGCTGGCGGCGCCAGTTTTTGCTGGAGCACGCGTAGAACTGATCGAGATTCGGCGAAGTGGTCCCGAACGTGTCCCGCACTTCATAGAAGTATTCGGTCACGCCGTAATAGCCCAGCTGGTTCCGCGCGTCCGCGAAGAAGACCAGCGTCGCGGGATCCCGGATCCCCAGGTTTTCGCCCTGAATGATGTAACTTTCCACGTCCGTAATGACCTGCTGATTCTGCACGTTCACGGATTCTGTCGTGGCAAGCAGCCGTTTGATGCGGTACGCTTCGTCTGAGGTGAGGATACGGCCCTCCCAGTAGTTGGAGATCACGATTTCATTGTAAAGGCTGACGCCCAGGATACCGACGGCCTGATTCTGGTTTGCCGCCGCGATCTGCTTGAGCACGTCGAGGGCCTTGGTGGCGTGCCAGCCGAGCAGACCGATGGAGACCGCGTCCACGTCGCACTTGAGCACCGTGTCGTACACGCCCTCGTTGCTGATGATGATATTCGCGGCCGCGTTGATCACCTGCGTGCGTGTGACGGTCTCGGCGTGGGCGGGGAGACCCGAAAGCGCGGCGAAGCAGACGACGAAGGCCAGAAATGAACGAAACACGCGTTTCATATCCCGGCTCCTTTCCGTCTGAAACGAAGCGGGCTCCGCTTCGCGCACTTTCACGGGTGCTATTTTACCACGTATGCAATAACAGGTCAACACCCTGCAAAGGCTTTCGGCGGTATGCCGAACTTCACCGCTCGGATCAATTACAAATTTGTAAGGTTTTACCCCGTTTTGTAACTTTTCCGCAGGCGGGATCCGATTTTTCTTCCATTCGGTTTCAGCTTTTTTAAAGCTTTTAAAGGACGTTTTCGCTTCTTCCCGGACGCGTATTTCGCGCGATTTTCCGGCGTTCAAAAGTTAGCAAAAACTAACCCATGACTCATACGTGAATCAGCTCTTTATAAATGAATGTTTTTTCATATAAATTCACCAAAAATGCAAAACGCTATGGAAATGCAAAAAAACCTGTGCTATAATTCAAGTTGCCCTTTTGTGAAAAAAACGGCAAACCCGATCAGAAGATCCATACGGAGGTATTTCGATATGAAAAAGACGATCAGCAACATCCCCTTCACCGAGACCCCGGAACAGGCCGAGAAGCTCGCGGCCGTCATCGAGGCCAACAAGAGCGACAAGAGCCGCCTGATGGCCGTCATGCAGGAGGCGCAGGACATCTACGGCTATCTGCCCACCGAGGTGCAGATCCGCATCGCGGAAGGCATGGGCGTTCCCGCCGAGAAGGTTTTCGGCGTGGCCACGTTCTACGCGCAGTTCGCGCTGGCGCCCAAGGGCAAGTACGCCATCAGCGTATGCCTGGGCACGGCCTGTTACGTCAAGGGCAGCCAGAAGATCCTCGACAAGATCATTGAGATCCTCGGCGTGGAAGAGGGCGGCTGCACCGCCGACGGCAAGTTCAGCGTGGACGCGTGCCGCTGCGTGGGCGCCTGCGGTCTGGCTCCCGTCATGATGATCAACGACGAGGTCTACGGCCGTCTGGTCCCCGAGGACGTGAAGGGCATCCTGGACAAGTACGCCTGATCCGTCCGGACGGACAATTTCACAGACAAGGGATCGAACACATGAAACTCTGTACCTTACGCGAGCTGCTCGAAGCCGAGGTCGTCTGCGGAGACGACCGCATGGACCGCCATGTCTACTCGGCGTGCGGCAGCGATATGATGAGCGACGTGTTGGCTTATGTGAAGGATCAGGCCGTTCTGCTTACGGGTCTGGTCAATTCGCAGGTCATCCGCACGGCGGAGATGATGGACATGGTGTGCATCGTTTTCGTGCGCAGCAAGCAGCCCACGCAGGAGATGATCGACCTGGCCCGCGAGGGCGGCATGGTCGTCATGACCACGAAGCTGCGGCTGTACGAGGCCTGCGGCAAGCTTTATACCAACGGTCTGGTAGGCAACGGACAGAAAAATGAGTGAGTCGCTGACATTCACATACGACGTGGACGGCGAGGACTTCACCTCCGCCGGTCAGGCGTCCGTGCAGGTCAAGAAGAACCTGCGGCGTCTGGGGCTGTCGCCGGAGATCATCCGGCGCGTCTCCATCGCTATGTATGAAGGTGAGATCAATATGGTCATCCACGCCGGCGGCGGAAAGGCCGACGTGGTGGTCTACGAGGACCGCATCGAGATCGTGCTCACCGACCACGGCCCCGGCATCCCCAACGTGGAGCTGGCCATGAAGGAGGGCTACTCCACGGCGTCAGACAGCGTCCGGAGCCTGGGCTTCGGCGCCGGCATGGGACTGCCGAACATGAAGCGCTATACCGACGATATGCGGATCGACACCGAGGTCGGCCGCGGCACGGTCATCACCATGACGGTGCGCCTGGACGCGTAAGCGCCGGGCTTCGGGCTCAAAAGGCCCGTCACAATCTCTGCGAAAGGACGTGCATCTGTGGACAAGCCGGAATACACCCACTCCGTTGAGCTGGACGTGGCGAAATGCACAGGCTGCACCACCTGCCTGCGGCACTGTCCCACGGAGGCGATCCGCATCCGCGACGGACACGCCGTCATCAACTCCGACCGCTGCATCGACTGCGGCGAGTGCATCCGCGTCTGCACCAGCAGCGCGAAAAAGGCCATGTGCTCCAAGATGGAGCACCATATGGATTATAAATGGAAGATCGCGCTGCCCGCGCCCACGCTCTTCGGCCAGTTCGAGGGCGTCGAGGACGTGGACGTGATCCTGCAGGGCCTGCTGGACATCGGCTTCGACGACGTGTTCGAGGTGGCGCAGGGCGCGGAATTCGTCACGGAATACACCCGGGAATACCTGAAGATGGACGGCATCAAAAAGCCGGTCATCAGCTCGGCCTGTCCCGCCATCGTGCGCCTGATCGCGCTGCGGTATCCCTATCTGAAGGACAACATCCTGCCCATCCTGCCGCCGGTCGAGGTGGCGGCCGTGATGGCGAAGGAGCGCGCGCTGAAGGAACACCCGGAGCTGAAGCCGGAGGACGTCGGAACATTCTTCATCTCCCCCTGCGCCGCGAAGGTCAGCTACATCCGCAACGGCTTCGGCAACTACAAGAGCCGCGTAGACGTGGTCATCTCTCTGCGGGACGTGTACTTCAAGCTCCTTGGCGTGCTCAAGGGCGCGTCGGCGCCGCGGATCGGCTCCCACGCCGGCATGATCGGCATCGGCTGGGCGTCCAGCGGCGGTGAATCCAGCGCCATCCTAAACGATAAATATCTGGCGGCGGACGGCATCGAAAACGTCGTGCGCGTGCTCGAGGCCATCGACAACGGCCAGATCCCCCAGCTCGAATTCATCGAGCTCAACGCCTGTACCGGCGGCTGCGTCGGCGGCGTTATGACCATCGAAAACCCCTTTATCGCCAGAACGCGGCTGCAGACGGTGCGCAGATATATGCCCGTGACGCAGAACCGGCTCTACGGCGACGAAAAATACTCCCTCGGCGACCACTACTGCACCGACCTGCCGGACTACCCGCCGATCTCCCGCCTGAGCGCGAGCTTCAGCGAGTCCATGCGCATGATGAGCCGGATCCAGGCGCTGCGCGAGCAGCTGCCCGGCTTTGACTGCGGCGCGTGCGGCTCCCCCACCTGCCGCGCGTTCGCCGAGGACATCGTCCGGGGCAACATCGACGGCGCCAGAAAGTGCCGGATGCTGGAAAATGAATCCGGGATCCCGGAGCTGAAGGAGGAAGACGCATGACGGTGACGGAGCTGGCCGCGTCCTGCGGTTTCACGATCGCGGCGCAGGCCGATCCCGACCGGCCGGTGGACGGCTGCTACTGCGGCGACCTGCTCAGCTGGGTCATGGGACGCGCGCAGGCCGACTGCGCGTGGATCACCATCATGTCCAACGTCAACGTGGTGGCCGTGGGCTCCCTCGCGGACGTGGCGTGCGTGATCCTCTCCGAAGGCGTGACGGCGGATGAAAAGCTGCTGGAGACGGCGCGCGTCAAGGGCGTGAACATCCTGTACAGCGAGAAGCCCACCTATGAGACGGCGACGGCCGTTTACCGCGCGACCGGAGCCGCATGAACGAATACTTCTACGATCTGCATATGCACTCCTGCCTGTCCCCCTGCGGCGACAACGATATGACGCCGAACAACATGGCGGGCATGGGCGTGCTCAACGGCCTGAACATCATGGCGCTGACAGATCACAATACGTGCAAAAACTGTCCCGCGTTTTTTAAGGCCGCGAAGAAAAACGGGATCATCCCGGTGGCCGGCATGGAGCTGACCACGGCGGAGGACATCCACGTCGTCTGCCTGTTTGAGCGACTGGAGGACGCGATGGCGTTCGACGCGTACGTGGACGAACGCCGGTCGAAGATCCCCAACCGCGTCGATATTTTCGGCGAGCAGCTCATCATGGACGAAAACGACGAGGTCATCGGCCATGACGACTGCGTGCTCAGCTTCGCCACGACCATTCCCATCGACAGCGTTGTGCGCGTGTGCGCGCAGTTCGACGGCTTCGCGTACCCGGCGCACGTGGACCGGGAGTCCAACGGCGCGATCGCCGTGCTGGGCGACTTCCCCGCGGACTGCGGCTTCACCGCCGCCGAATTCCACGACGGGGACAAGATCGAAGACTACGAGGCCCGGTATCCCGCGCTGCGGGGGCTGACGAAGATCGTCTCCTCCGACGCGCACTACCTGTGGCTCATCAAAGAGAAAAAAGAGAGCTTCCTGCTGGACGACGAGCCGTACAGCTCCGACAAAGTCCGGCACGAGCTGTTCCGACATCTGCGCGCCGGAGGCATAGACGCATGAAGGAGCTTTCCCTCAATATTCTGGACATCGCGATGAACTCCGTTCGGGCCGGCGCGACGAAGGTCGAGATCCGGCTGACCGAAACGGACGAAACGCTCACCATCGCCATCGCGGACGACGGCTGCGGCATGAGCCCCGAATTCCTGGCGAACGTGCTCGACCCGTTCAGCACGACCCGGACCACCCGCAAGGTGGGACTGGGGCTCCCGCTTCTTAAAATGGAGGCCGAGCAGACCGGCGGCACGGTCACGATCGAGAGCCGCGAGGCAAAGACCCATCCGGACGATCACGGCACCGTGACAACGGCCGTTTTCTATAAAAATAATATCGACTTTACCCCCCTGGGGGACGTCGTCTCCAGCGTCGTGACGCTCATTCAGGGCAGTCCCGGCCTGCGCTGGATCTACGTCCACGAAACGCCTTCCGGCGCGGTCGACGTGGATACCGACGAGATGCGGGCCGTCCTGGGCGACGACGCGCGCATGGACGATCCGGACATCCTCGCGTGGCTGGACGGCTACCTGCGCGAGAATTACGCCGAGATCTCTTATCCGCTTGATTAAAACCGTTTCCGGTTTTTGATAGACAAACAATCCATTACGAAAGGAATCGATGAAGCATGAAATCTTTAGCCGAGCTTGCAGCCATTAAGGCAAAGATGCAGGACAAGGTCGTACTGCGGGAGGGCAGCGGCCAGATCCGCGTTGTGGTCGGCATGGCCACCTGCGGCATTGCGGCCGGAGCCAGACCCGTTCTGAACGAGTTCGTGCAGGACGTGGCGTCTGAGGGGCTCTCCGACAAGGTCACCGTCACCCAGACCGGATGCATCGGCATCTGCCAGTACGAGCCGGTGGTGGAGGTCTTTGAGGCCGGAAAGGAAAAGGTCACCTACGTCAAGATGACCGCTGAAAAGGCGAAAGAAATCGTTGAAAAGCATCTCAAGGGCGGCAACGTCGTGGATGCTTACACCATAACTGCTGCGCAGAAGTAACGGAGGTATTTTGTATGATTCGTTCACAGGTCCTGATTTGCGGCGGCACCGGATGCACGTCCTCCGGCAGCGCAGGTCTGATCACCGAGTTTGAAGAGCAGATCAAAAAGCAGGGACTGGTCGACGAGGTCAAGGTCGTCCGCACCGGCTGCTTCGGTCTGTGCGCGCTGGGCCCCGTAGTCATCGTCTACCCCGACGGCACGTTCTATTCCATGGTCAAGAAGGAAGACGT
>ONWP01000141.1 GCA_900321595.1 uncultured Eubacteriales bacterium | reverse complement strand
TCGGAGGTGACGCTGTGATCGACTGCCACACCCATTCCCTGTTTTCGCATGACGGCAGAGCCGATCCGCGCGCGCAGGAGAGACGCGCCGCGTCGCTCGGGCTGACTTATTTCGCGCACACAGAGCACTTCGATCCCGATTACGCGTTCGGCGGTCTTGAACGGTTTTCCCGTCCGCTGAACCTCGAACGGTACGCGCGTTTTATCAAGACGGGACGCGAAAACGCGCCCGGGAACGGCGGCTTTATCGCATACGGACTTGAGATCGGCTACCACCCGGAGACGGCGGAAGACGCCCGCTGCGCCGCGGATCGGCTCGATCTCGACGTGATCGTCAGCTCCGTACACACGCTTCAGGGCCGCGAAGCCTATATTGGCACGATGTTCCGCGGCAAAACCGTGCCGCAGGTGGTGGATGAGTATCTGAACGCGCTGATCGAAAGCGTTCGCATCCCATACTGCGACGTCGTCGGCCACCTCGGCTACGTCACCCGGTATATCCCTGTCTTCACACGCGAGAAGCAGTTTCGCCTGTGGCAGCCGACCCGGCGCGACCGGATCGACGCGCTGCTCAGCGAGATCATCCGGCTGGACAGAACGCTGGAGATCAACACCCACGGCGGCAGCGGACAGGACGACTTCCTGCCGGAATTCGGGATTCTGCGCCGATACCGGGAGCTGGGCGGCGACAACATCACGTTTTCAAGCGACGCGCACACCGTTCGCGACATCGGGAAGGGTTATCAAGCCGCCCGCGCCGCCGCGCTGCGGCTGGGCTTCACACACTGGACCGTCTACAAACGGCGCGTTCCTGTCAGAATTCAGATCATCTGAGAAGGAGAATCACATATGTACAGCATCCGAAATATTACCGACGATATCCTTTACGTCGGCGCGGAAGATCTCAAGCAGACCAGCTTCGAAGGCCATTACACCACGCCGGACGGCATGGCATACAACAGCTATCTGCTCCGGGATGAAAAGACCGTCCTGTTCGACACCGCAGACCGCGCCGTCGCGGAGATCTTCCTTGCGAACGTGGACAAGGCGCTTGACGGCCGCGCGCTCGATTACGTCGTCGTACACCATATGGAGCCGGATCATTCCGCGACGCTCGACGCCGTTCTGACGCGTTATCCGGACGCCGGGATCCTCTGCTCGGCGCAGGCGGCAAAGATGATCGCGAATTTTACCGGAAGTGATTACACCGCGCGGATCCGGACGGTGAAGGAAGGCGACACACTCGAAGCCGGCCGGCACACGCTGCGGTTTATCGCCGCGCCGATGATCCACTGGCCGGAGGTCATGATGACCTATGACGCGTTCGACCGCGTTCTTTTCAGCGCGGACGCGTTCGGCACCTTCGGCAGCCGCGGCGGCGCGCTTTTCGACGACGAGACCGACTTCGACGCGCGTCTGGACGAAGCCGCGCGGTACTACCTGAACATCGTCGGCAAATACGGCGTACAGGTGCAGAATGTGTTAAAGAAGGCCGCCGCGCTCGACGTCGCCTTGATCTGCCCGCTGCACGGCTTCGTCCTGCGCAGCCGCATCGCCGACGCGATCGCGAAATACGACGTCTGGTCGAGCTACAAGCCCGAGATCGACGGCGTATGCGTCATTTACGCCTCCGTCTACGGCCACACTGCCGCCGCGGCGCACGCGCTCGCCAACGCGCTTCGCAAACGCGGCGTCGCGACCGACGTGCTCGACGTCACCAACGCGGACAAATCCTACGCCCTCGCGAAGGCGTTCCGCTACAGCCACAGCTGTTTCGCGGCGACCACTTACAACGCCGGCGTCTTCGTCGCCATGGAGGAGCTTCTCGCCGACCTGAAGGCGCACGGCTTCAAAAACAGGAAGTACGCGCTGATGGAAAACGGCTCCTGGGCGCCGATGAGCGGCAAGCTGATGGACGCGAGCCTCGCGGCGATGCCGGGGATGACCAAAGTCGGCGATACCGTGACCATGCTCAGCGCGCCGAACACGCAGACGCTCGACGCGATCGAAAAGCTGGCCGACGCGCTGTCGGAAAGCGTCGGCGGCTGACAGATCGGGGTTCGCCATGGGATACACATCACTGAGCTTTATCGTCTTCTGCATCGCGGTATGCCTCGTCTTTTTCTGTATTCCGCGCAAATACCGCTGGCCGTGGCTGCTCGCCATGAGCCTGCTCTTTCACTTCATCGCGAGCAAAGCCCTCACGCTCTATCTCGTGGGGGATATTGTCGTCGTCTGGCTCTGCGGTCTGCTGATCCAGCGCAAAAAGGACAAATTCAACGCGATCAAAAAGGAGATTGATAAAGCCGAACGCAAGATCGTCAAAAAACAATTTGAAAAGCGGGAAAAGCTGATCGAATTCATCGGGATCGCCGTCCTTCTGAGCGTTCTGCTGGTGCTGAAGTATTCGCCGATGTTCGTCAGCGGCGCGTTCGGTCTGGCGCGGCTGTTCGGCGCAAACGCCGAGACGCCGCTGATCAGATTCGCGCTGCCGCTGGGCATCTCCTACTATACGCTGACCGGGATCTCCTATATGGCGGATATCCGGATGGGCAAGCTGACCGCGGAAAAGAATCCGCTGCGGCTCGCGACGTTCATCTCGTTCTTTCCGCACATTGTGGAGGGGCCGTTCTCGCGTTACGGCGATCTGACGCCGACGCTATTCATGCCGGACGCGTTCGATTACGACCGGTTCCGCGCCGGTCTGCTGCGCGTGATCTGGGGCTTCGGCAAAAAGATGATCCTCGCCGACCGCGCCGCGTTCGTCGTCAATCCTGTCTTCGCGGATCCCGGCGCGTTCCGCGGCCCGCATATCTTCGCGGCGATGGCGCTCTATACAGTGCAGATCTACGCGGAATTCTCCGGCGCGATGGACATCGTCACCGGCCTGTGCGAGATGATGGGCATCCATCTGGCGGAAAACTTCCGGCAGCCGTTTTTCAGCCGCAGCATCGACGAGTTCTGGCAGCGCTGGCACATCACGCTGGGCGCGTGGCTGCGTGACTACGTCTTCTACCCCATCACGTTTTCCAAGGGGATGCAGAAGCTATCGGCGAAGTGCCGTGAAAAGCTGGGCGGTTACTACGGCGCGATCCTGCCCGCGACGCTGGCGCTGTTCGCCGTGTGGTTCCTGATCGGCCTTTGGCACGGCGCGAGTCTCAAATACGTATTCTACGGTTTGTACTATTATATTCTGATGACCATTGCGAAGCTGGCAAAGCCCGCGACCGACAAGCTGCAGATCAAGCGGGATACCCGTCTTTACCGCGGCTTCGAGATCGCACGAACCTGTCTGGCGGTGCTGGTCGGCATGACGATCTTCCGCGCGGATACCGTCGGACAGGCGTTTTCCATGACCGCTATGATCTTTACGCGGCCAAGCGTCGCGGCGTTCACCGACGGCAGCCTGTTTGCCTTCGACAAATTCAGCTGGCCCGACGCCGTCATTATCGTCCTCGCGCTCGCGGCTGTGATCTTCGTCGATATCCGCAAGGAATCCGGCCATTCCCCGCGCGAGACACTGGTCAAACAAAAGCACGGCGTATTCGCCTGGATCGCGGTGGTGCTCGGCTTGCTGCTGCTGATGATCCTCGGCATCTACGGACAGGGTTCCGGCGCGAGCCCGCTGATCTACGGTCAATTCTGAGGAGGTGCGCGTGATGAAAAAGCATTTGATCCGTCTTGCGCGCGTACTCGCGTTCGCGCTGGTTTTCGTCCTCGCGGTCAACTATCTGTCGCTGGTCTTCACGCCGCGAACGGAGACGCAGCGGTTCGGCGACTACAGCCGCATCTCCTACAGCTACCGGGCGGAGGCGCCGGACACGATCGACGTCTTCTTCGTCGGCGACTCAAGCGCCTATCGATCCGTCAGCCCCATGGAGCTCTGGGAAAGGGACGGGATCGCCGCCTGCATGAGCGGCAGAGGTCAGCAGACCGCCGCCGGCGCGTACAAAATCGTCAGGGAGCTTTTCGAAAAGCAGAATCCGAAGATCGTTTTCATTGAAACCGGTATGCTCTTCCCCGGCAAGAACGAGGACATCAAAAAGGCCGCGATAGAACAGAACAACCAGCATTCCGTGATCCGGCGCGTCTTTTTCTCCGGGCCGGAGGTGTTCGACGACATCGGCGTCTCCAGCGTCGGCTACTACTTCCCGCTCGCGAAATACCACAGCCGCTGGAAGGAGCTGACACTCCGCGATTTCGTCGATCTGAACACGATCTATTACAGCGAATATCACGGCTATGTGCTCTCCGGCGACGTTGAGGCGTACACCGGCGGCGACGCGTATATGGGGAACGAGAATGACGCGCCCGCGCAGATGTATGACGGCGCGGAAAAGAAGCTGGACGCCATCGTGGAGCTCTGCCGCAGTCACGGCGCCCTGCCTGTCCTGTTCACCGCGCCATGCGCCATGAGCTGGAACTACGGCAAGCACAACGCCACAGCGGCGTACGCGCAGAAGCAGTCGCTGACCTACAGGGACTACAACCTGCCCGGGGAGATCCCGGAGCTCGACTGGCTGACTGACAGCAAGGACGGCGGCGATCACCTGAACCATCCCGGCGCGGTCAAGATGACGGAGCATATCCGTCAGGATATTCAGACGCTCTGCCCGGTGCCCGACCGCAGGACCGACCCGAAGTACACAGAACGATTTGATCACGACGATTTGATCTACCGTCAGCAGGTTCAGAAGGAGCTTGCGCCCGACAAAGAGTAACCTCTGCGCAGACAACAGCCGCAGCCGATCCCGGCCGCGGTTGTTTTTTGCCGTTCAGATAAAAAAAGCGGCGCGGTCGAAACCACGTCGCTTATATTGATTGCGTTCGGTTACTTCGCCATGTCGCCGACCTTCATCATGAAGTCGCCGAGCTGCGCGCCGAATTCGGGTCCGCCGTCCATGATCAGCTTGGATTCTCTTGTGAACTGCAGCATATCCGCCGTACCCATCAGAATGCCAAGCGCGCTGTCCAGACAGTCGAACCGCATCGTGAAGAAGGGCATCGCGCGTTTGTACACGCCGCGGCCGGCCTTGGTCTTGCCGGCTTTGACGCGGATGTAAGCGCTGACGCTTTCCTCGCCGTTGACAGCCCACGCGTATACGCGGTCGGGGCTCTTGAGCGCCCACGCGTGGACGTCCTCGTCGCCGTTCTTATTCAGCTGGCTGATGCCGGTGGAAAGCAGATAAAAGTAGCATTTCACCAACAGACGCTTGGTTTCCTCATCCGCGGGCGGCTCGGTCAAACCGAGCAGGTTCGCCATCTTGAGAAGCGCCATCATGAAGACGACAAAATACTTCGGGTACTTCACGACGCCCTTCATCTTCGGCAGCGTCTTCGGGCCGATCTTGCCCTTGAAGAAGGCGTTCATCGCCTCAACGCTGGGGAATTCCAGCTCCACCATGGGCTTCGGATCGACTTTGTCCGCGTGGATGATCCATTCGTCGCAGTTGACCTGGAAATGGGTCGCGTACTTCCCGCCGGGGGCGTCCGGATCCAGACAGCTCACCTGATAGATGCAGTGAACGTCCTTGAACTTCTTGGAAAGAGAGGGCACATCCGCGACGATGGTCTTGAGCAGCGGAAGGGCGGCACAGAGGAAGATTTTGTTTGTCAACAGTTCTTCTTTAGAAGTCATGTCAGCTCCTCCTTATACCTCGTCGTCCCAGTCGTTGTCTTCCTCGAAGTCCATCTTCATGGTGTCTCTGACAGCGGCGATGATGCCGTTGGTGTCGATGCCAACGATATTCATGATATCCTCATGCAGGCCGATGGGCGCGAACTGATCCTGATGGCCCAGACGCTTGAACGCGCAGCCCTTGCCGGCTTCCGCCATGACCTCAGCGACAGCGGAGCCAAGGCCGCCGATCACGTTGTGATCCTCGACGGTGATGATCCGGCGGGTGTCCATGACAGCCTTGATGACGGCTTCCTTGTCGATGGGCTTGATCGTGTGCATATCAAGCACGCGGACGCTCAGACCGTCGATGTTCTTCAGGCTCTCCGCGGCCTCATAAGCCTGGAATACGCAGGAGCCGCATGCGATGACGGTGATATCCGTGCCGGGATGCACCTCGACCGCCTTGCCGACCTCGAAGCCGTAATCCATGGTCTTATAGAACGTCCGGTCAAAGCCGCGGTTGATGCGGATATAGAACGGGCCGGGGGTCTCGTACGCGGCCATGACGGCCTTGTAGGTCTCCACGCCGTCCGCCGGGCAGATGACCGTGAGGTTGGGGATGGAGCGCGTCAGCGCGAAGTCGCAGATCGCGTGATGCGTTGAACCGGCCTGACCGAAGCTCGTGCCGCCGTGGGTCGCGATGACCTTGGCGTTGACGTTCTGATAGCAGATGTCCGTATGCAGCTGATCAGCGCTGCGGAAGGACGCGAACTGGCTGAACGTGGACAGGAACGGCACAAGACCCGCTCTGGCCATACCGGCGGCGACGCCGAACATATTCTGCTCCGCGATGCCCAGATTGAAGAATCTGTCCGGGAATTTCTTCATGAAATCGCCGATCTTCGTGGATTTCGCGAGATCCGCCGTCAGCGCGACGACTTCAGGATGGTTTTCGCCCAGCTCGACCAGCGCCTGGCCGTAAATCTCAGCCGTGGAAAGCGATGTGGATTCAATCGCAGTATAACTCAGTCCGCCTGCCATCTTACTCAGCCTCCTTATTCACGCGCGCGACGCGCATCTCATACGTCTTGTCCAGGGAAGCGCAGCCCTTCTTGTAGCCGTCCTCGTCAATGGAGCCGTAATGCCACTTGTAGTCGCCTTCCATGTAATCGATGCCGCAGCCCTTGACCGTATCCATAATGATCATGAAGGGCTTCTCGCCGCCGTTTTCATTGTTCGCAAGCGCCTCGTCGATGGCGTCGCAAAGCTGTTTGATGTTGTTGCCGTCGATGACGCGGACTTCGAAGCCGAACGCCGCCCACTTGTCAGCCAGCGGCTCAAGCTTCATGACGTCCTCTGTGGGGCCGTCGATCATGCAGTGATTGCGATCCGTAAACGCGACAAGATTCGTCAGCTTGTAATGCGCGGCGCTCATCGCGGCTTCCCAGTTGGAGCCTTCGTCGAGCTCGCCGTCGCCCATGACGCAGTAGGTGATGTACTTTTTGCCCAGCACGCGCGCCGCCAGCGCGGTGCCCACCGCGATGGAAAGCCCGTGTCCCAGGGATCCGGTGGAGGCGTCAACGCCGACGATCTTGTTGGAATCCAGATGCATACCCATCTTGGAGTTCGTCAGGTTGAAGGTCTTGAGCATCTCCTTGTCATTGAAGCCCTTGTCGCACAGCACCGGTGCGTAAGCGATGGCCGCATGGCCCTTCGACAGGATGAACCGGTCACGTTCCGGCCACTGCGGGTTCTGAACGTCGATATTCAGATACTTGTAATACAGTACGGTGAGCAGATCCAGCACGCTCAGACCGCCGCCCATGTGGCCGGAGCCGCACCAATGGGCCGTATCCAGCGTCAGATGCCGCAGCTCGTTGGCCTTTTCTTCCAGCTTGAGCCATTCCGCCTTTGTCAATGGCATAATAATTCCTCCGTTTCTA
>ONWP01000237.1 GCA_900321595.1 uncultured Eubacteriales bacterium | reverse complement strand
TCCTCCGCCTGCGACTCCTCGGAATCGTCCTTTTTGCCCGTCTTGTCGTAGCCGAAGGCCTTGATCACGTCGTCCGGGCGTTTTCCGGCCAGCTGCGACAGCTTCAGCCGGTAGGCGTCCACGTAATCGCCGTTCATGATGGCGGCGATCATGTGCGGCGCCGCCTTGCGCTCGAGCATTTGACGCAGGACCAGCAGCGCCGCGTCGCCCTGCCCCCGGTTGATGTGCCGCGCCAGCGCGAAGACCTGCTCCTGCACGTCCGGAACGGCCAGCCGGTCGATCATCTCCCGGGTGACGGGTCTGCCGTCGGCGTAGGCGCAGATCTTGTCGAATTCATTCATCAGGTTCGCGATATCGCGCCCCACCAGCCCCTGCAGATAGGCCGCGTCCTGTTCGCTGATGGTCGTGCCGCGCTTTTTCGCGCCGGCGACCATCATGCGCACCAGCTCCTGTTCCCCGCGCTGGCCCAGCTCGACCACGGTGCCGACGTCGGCGAAATCCTTTTTGAGCTTCTCAAAATAGCCCGATTGGCTGCGATCCACCTTCACGCCCGTCCAGACGATCAGGATCACCGTCGTCGCAGGCATTGTGCGCAGATACGCCATCAGCGGCTCCCGGTCGTCCTTTTTCAGCTTGACCAGATCGAGGTCGCGCACCACGACGCAGACCTTGCCGCCGCAGACCGGCAGACTCTCACAGGCTTCGTAAAAGTCCTCCCAGCGCATCTCATTGCCGTTGAACACGCTGTAGTCAAAGGCCGCGTTGTCGATATCGGTGACGCTTCGGGCGAGTCCCGTCGCGTAGAAATCATTGAGCGTGGGGTCGGCGCCGCAGAACCAGTACGCGCCGGCGGCGCGCCGCGCGTCCCGCAGCGACCGGATCTGCTGCTCATTTCGGATATACACGGTAATGCCTCCCCGTATACGCGTATTCTCCCAGCGGCGACGCGGTGAACGTCAGCGCGCCGTCCGTCCCGGTGTCGAACGCCTCCTCCGGCGCGTCGCCGCTGACGAACAGGAAGCCCGTCGGCCGCAGGAAAGCGGGCGCGCGCTTCCGGCTCACGGTCACGTCGGCGTCCAGCCAGGCTTTCGGCGCCGCCTTCGCGCCCGGATCGCCCAGCGCGAAGCAGCTGCCCCGCGGCGTCTCGACGTAGACGCATCGAAGACCATCTCTGTTAATATACCGCAAAACGACGTTTCCGTCAAGTACGACAGTGCGATCCGTACCGTCCTCCGGCGTGAGGAAACGCGCGTGCGGGCAGAGCCTGCGCGCCTCCGGCAGAAGCGAGCCGGAGCCCAGTCCCGGGGTGAGCGCGGCGACCAGCGCCGGTTCCGCGCCGCCGCGCAGCGCCTGCTCCAGATGATAGCTCTCTGTGCCGGTGCAGCCGATCAGCACGCGCAGCCCGTCGTTTTCCACCAGCACGCAGAGCCCGTCGCCCGCCGGCACCGCCTGCACCGTGAAGCTGTTCCCGGCGTAGAGCGCGTTGCCGCCGGCGCAGGCGTAAAAGAGCGCGGCGCAGGCGAGCAGCGCCGTGAGGCGACGTCTGTCAGACGCGCCCAGAACGTTCGCGACCACCACGACGGCCAGACCCAGCAGCGCCAGATACAGGAAGACCGGCGACGCGAGCGGCGCGGACGCGCCCGGCAGACCGGCCGTCGCGCGCGTGACGGCGAGCAGATACCGGATCAGCAGCCCGGAGAGCAGGACGCAGGGCTTCGCGATCACCGCGACCGGCGCGGCGAGCGCCGCGACGCCGGAAAACAGCATCGCCAGCTCCGCGGGAAGCGCGCACAGCAGGTTCGCCAGCGGCGCGACGACGCTGACCCTGCCGAAATACGCCACCACGGCCGGCATCGTGAAGACCGCCGCCAGCACGGAGAAGATCACGACGGTCAGCACCCGGACGATCAGCCGGCGCGGCAGCCTCCGGCGGACCCGGCGCGTCATGCGGTCGATCAGGCGGCTGACGGGCTTCGCGTAGAGCAGGAAACCGCAGGTGGTCAGGAAGGACAGCGTCAGCCCCACGTCGCCGACGGCAAAGGGCTCGCGCAGGAGCATCAGCCCCAGCGCCGCGAACAGCGCGCTCAGACCGTCGTACCGCCGGTTCACGAAGGCCGCGCCGTACGTGATCAGCAGCATGATCCCCGCGCGCACGACCGACGCGCCGAAGCCGGTCAGCGCCATGAAGAACAGCACGAAGCAGGCGCAGACGGCGGCTCTGCGCCGCTCAGACACCGCGCCGAACCGGGAAAGCGCCGCGAACAGGATCGCCGTCCACACCGTCAGATGCAGACCGGATACCGCGAACAGGTGCGAGATGCCGCTGTCGCGAAAGCCCTGCAGCGTCTCGTCCCCGATTTGGGACGTGTCCCCCAGCAGGAGGCCTGTCGCGACGGCCGCGTGTTCGGGGCGCATCTGCTCCCGCAGACGGTCTGTCAGTGCGGCGCGCAGCCGGAAAAACAGATACCGCGCGCTTCTGCGGCCGGAAGCCTGCGTCACGTCGTACGCGCCGCCGTACGCGGCGAGGAAGACACCCTTTGCCCGCCAGGACGCGGCCTGCGCGTCGGAGAGCGCCCGCAGAACGACCCGGCTGCCCGTCACGCGGTCGTCCGGCGCGGCGTCGAATTTGCCCATGGAAAAGACGACCAGATCGGTCCGGACCGACTCGCCCGACACCGAGTCGGCGCGCACGATGTAATACGATTTGTCCCCGGCGGGGACGACCTCCCGCACCGTTCCGGTGAAGGTCTGATCCTCTCCGGCCATCGCGAAGGCCGGTTCCTGCCGGAAGCGCAGCTCCGCCGCGCAGGAAAGCGCGCCCGCGGTCAGGAGCAGCGCGCCCGCCATGCCCGCCGCGCCGAACCGGACGAGCCGTCCCGCGCCGCGCGCGCGGCCCGCGATCCAGAGGACGGCGCAGACGGCGCTCGCCGCCGCGCAGAGGAGGGCGCACGCGAACGAAGCCGACGCGTTCAGGCGCGTCAGCGCAAACGTCACCGCGTACAGGCAAACGCCCGCGAAGACCATCGGCCGCTTCATCGCTTCCGTCAAAAAAGACGGGCAGACCGCAGCCCGCCCGTCCTGTAGACCGTTATCCGGGCGGCCAGGACATCTGCCGTCCGCCGATCATGTGCAGGTGCAGGTGATGCACCGACTGCTGGCCGTACTCGCCGATGTTGGAGACGAGCCGGTAGCCGTCCGCGGCGATGCCCTCGTCACGCGCCACCTGCGCGGCGACCTCGAAGATATGCGCGATGACGGCGCTGTTCTCCGCAGTGATATCCAGCGCCGAGCCGATGTGCTTTTTCGGGATGAACAGCACATGAACAGGCCCCTGCGGGTTGATGTCGCGGAACGCGAGGATCTGATCGTCCTCGTAGACCTTCGTCGAGGGGATCACGCCGGCGGCGATCCCGCAAAACAGACAATCTGCCATAGAAAACCTCCTTATCGAATTGAATCGTACAGCTCGTTGACGGCGCCGTAGACCTGGCTGGCCGCATGGCGGCCGACACTGGTCATGCCCCACGCGCCGGTGAACTCGACGAAGTCCTCCGTGGGATCCACATGGAAGTAGACGAAGTCGTCGTCGGGCATGATATAGCCGATGGCGTCGTTCATCAGGTCAAGGACCATCACGTCCTCGGTACCCATCTCCTCGTGGAGCGGCCCGAAGGGCAGGCCCGCCATTTTCTCGCCGCCGTAGATCAGCTCGCCGTAGGTCTCGCCGGGGCACAGCACGGCCTTGACGACGCCGCCCAGCTCCATATAGCCGATCTCCGTGGCGCTGTAATAGTCAAACAGGCCGTCCCGGTAGATCGCGTTGTTCGCCAGCGCAAGCTTGCCCAGCGCCTTGTAGACCGGACAGTCGATCTTGACCAGCAGCTCCTCGGTGCGGATGTTGAGGATGGGCTTCAGCGTCTGCTCCTGACTGACGGCCAGCCCCTCGTACCACGGGGTATACGCGCCGCCGGCGACGCCGGCCAGCTCCCACTCCTTGTCCGTAAGCGCCTTGCGCGCGGCCTCATCCATCGTCATGCCGATGGCGATATAACCAAGCTCCTGCCCGTAGCGCACGACCGATTCCGTCCGGGTCTCGGTGATCTCGTCGCTCGACAGGTACATATCCTCGGTGACAGTGCCCAGCGCGCCCTGCATAAAGAGCAGGTTATAGCCCTTCTCCCGCATGAGCTGATCCATATAATAGATGAAATCGGCGCTCGCCGCGTCCTGCTCGAAGCCGACGCCCTCGGGGTGTACGCCCAGCGAGGCGATGATCGTCGGGCGGCTGCTCTTGTTGGCCGGCGCGAACAGCAGGCGGTACATGTTCCCGTCGTAGCAGAAGGGCGCGGTGCGGTCGCGGGTGTAGTCCGACAGATCCGCCTTCGCGTAGGTGAGCATGCCCGGCTCCATGGCGGCGAAGGCCTGTTTCGCGCAGGCGGCGGTCTTCTCGACGATCAGGTTCAGGAAGTCCTCGCTGATGGCGGGCGCCAATTTGTCGGAGCGGACCATCGACGCGCCGATGTTGCGCAGAACCGATTTGACGATATTCGTGTACACGCCCTGGGTGTCGATGCCCGAATGGGTGTGCGTCGCGCTGACATTGATGCTCTTGATCCCGTTTTCCTCCGCGAAGGGCTTCAGCGCCGCGCGGATGCGCTGCACGTCGGCGTTGGCGAGGCCGATGCAGTCCACCACGGCGAAGATGACCGCGCCGCGGCCGGAGCTGTCGTCGAGCGAGACCACGCGCACGCGCAGGTCGTCAAGCAGCTCCTTCGTGATCTTGTCCAGGGCGTAGCCGCCCTTATAATATTTGCCCTCGGCGAAGTCCGCGGGGACGATGGAATCCGACGCGTAGCCCAGACGCCACATGCCCCGGTTCGCGGGCGCGTCGAGGAAGGTCTCGTCGCCCTTGAACTCCGTGCCCGGCGCGTACCGGTCGAGCTTCTGTACAGTGACGGCGTTCGGCACCAGCGCCGCGACCACGTTCATCAGCCCTTCGGCGGCCTTGTTGAGCGTGCGCTCCAGTCCGGCGGCCAGCCGCGCGTTGAACGCCTCGCGCCCGGCGCCCTGTCCGGCGAAGCTGTTTACGGTGAAGCCGAAGACCATCGCGCAGCAGGTCAGCACAGCCACAAGCCGTTTCGTATTATGTCTCATAAAACCAGCCCCCAAAGCGGTTCTTTTTTGTATAATATACCATGAGAAGCCGTTCAATGCAAGCGCACGGCGCAAATTTCCGCCGATCGCGCGATTCTTTCGCGCGCGCCCCGACCGGCCAACGCGCTCGCGCCTTCGTCAAACGCGCCAAAACAGACGCTTCTTTGTTGTATAAAACGCTGAATTCTCATCAATTTCGAAAATTTCTGTTCGTTTCGGCCTGTTTTTGCGATATATAAAGTGAAGGGCCCTTGATCCGGGCGACCGGATAACCGCATGCGGGGAGTGAGTGACGATTTGATCCCGACGATCCTGTTCGAAGCCGTCGGCGCGCCGGACGCGCCGGACTTCGAGACGCTGTACCTGCGATACCGCGAGGCGCTGTGGCGCGCGGCGATGCGCATCCTGCGCGATCAGGCGCGGGCTGAGGACGCGGTGCACGACGCGTTCCTGACGCTGGCGAAGCGGTTCGCCGCGCTGCGGACGCTGCCGGCCGAGGAGCTGGAGCGGTATCTGTTCGCGGTGACGCGCTATAAGGCGCTCGCCCTGCTCCGGGAGCAAAACCGCTTCGCCGAGCTGCCGGAGACGCTGCCCGCCCCGCAGGACGACGGGCGCACCGAGCTGGAGCGGCTGATGGACGCGCTGCCCCCGGAGGACGCGGCGCTGCTGCGGCTGCGGTTCGTGGAGGGCTACACGACCCGGGAGATCGCGTCGATGCTGCGCATCTCGCAGGACGCGGCGCG
Source organism: uncultured Eubacteriales bacterium (assembly GCA_900321595.1). Taxonomy (GTDB): domain Bacteria; phylum Bacillota; class Clostridia; order Oscillospirales; family Acutalibacteraceae; genus UBA1081. The sequence continues at coordinate 1,244 of ONWP01000237.1, read as the reverse complement.
CATGCGCGTCAAGCGCGCGAAGGATCGCCTGCGGGAGATCCTGATCAAAAACGGCTATGAGGAGTATTTCAAATGAACGACGAGATGTTTTTTGAACTGTTCCGGCAGGACGCCGACCGCGCCCTGCGCGCCGAGAAGACCGCGCTTCAGGCGGAGGCGGACGAGCCCGTCGCCTTCTCCCCCGCGTTCGAGGCGCGTATGGATACGCTCTGCCGCCGGATGGAGACCGGGAAGTACCGGAAGGTCTACGGCAAGGCGCGCGCGCTGCTGATCGCGGCGATCGTGACGCTCTTCCTCATGACCGCGACCGCCGGAGCGGCATACTGGCGCGCCGTGGTGCAGTACGATCCCGACTGGGGCGACAACGTCTTCCACGTCGATGGCGGCATGGAAGAAAAGCTTCCGGCTGACCCGCGCCCGGCATATATCCCGGACCGCTTCACGAAGATCGTCGCCGAGACCCGCGCCGACGACAATTACCAACTCGTCATGGAGGCCGCAAACGGCGATATCCTCGCCGTCACCGTGCGCCCGGCAGCGACCGATCACCTCTTCGACGCGTCGCGCGGCGAAAACGAGTGGATCGATCTTGACGGCGAACACTATTACCGGCACCGCTCGGTGACCGAGACCGCGCCGTACACCTACACCTCAACGCTGTTTTTCACCGACGGGCGGTATACGTACAACGTCTGCGAATGGCGGACAGACGGCTACGCCGACGACGCGGAGCTGGCGAAAATCATCCGGGGCGTTTCACCGGACGCGTGACGGGAAGGAGGAAAAGCCGATGAAGAAAACCATGAAAAGCATCCTCGTTTTCACGATCGCGATGACGCTTTTCGGCGCGTGCGCGATCCCGGCGAGGGCGAGAGCGGAGACGGACAAAAACCACGAACAGATCCTCGCCGAAACGCCGGAGGACGCGTACCTGTGTATTGCGATCGAGCTGAACAACCGGTATCTGCTGCCGGATTTCGACTACGTCGGGCTTCGGCGGACGCCGACCGATAGGAAGGATCGCCATGACCCGGAGACGAATCTGCGCGCGCGGTTCGGCGTCGAACGATTTGCCCGGGCGGAGCCGATCCTGCGGGAATATATGGTCATCGAGTATCCCCTGACGCCGGAGCAAAAGTGTGATTTCTACATGGTCTGGGGCTACGCGAAGCCGGCGCAGATCCGTCAGCTTGTCGAACTGCCGGAGATCGCGTATCTGGGAATTGCAAATTATATAATAGAAC
>ONWP01000150.1 GCA_900321595.1 uncultured Eubacteriales bacterium | reverse complement strand
GTACGATTTCTTACAAAGGCGTATCCAACGCCAACGTAGAGCGCAGCGGGACAATTGAGTGCAAACTGAGCGGAGAAAACTGGTACATCACAAATCTGTCTTTGCATTGAGACAGACTGAACGAACGTCTAATATCTGACAGCATCATTTGGGGAACGCTGTCCTCCTGACAGCGTTCCCTGTGTGATTTTGATCCGGTATGCCTGTCTGACCTGTGAAGGGGCGGATTGAACGGTGATATACGGATCGGAGGTAACATCTATGCGGTATTATTGCCCGAAATGCGGGACGGAGATCCCGGAAAACGCCCGGTTCTGTTCGAACTGTAATTTTGAGCTGTCTTCAAAGCAGTCGCGCCCGACTTCGGTTCCGCCCGTTCAGAATTCGTCCGGAACACAGCGGCGAGCTCAGAATCAAACGCAAAACCATACGCAGAGTTACGGAACGTCATCCGCCGGTTCCGGTCGGGGATATTCTCCATATGTTCCTTCTGCTCAAACCCGGACGAGCGTTTCCCGGGGATCAACGGATCCTCACGCCACGGTTTCAGATTCAGGGAGAGGCGTCGTTTCTTCCTCGAGAACCACAGATCGTCCGCTGACGGCGCAGCCGCTTGCGCCGGGCGTCCGGCAGGATGCGCGATCGAAGGCCGTATCCGGCAGAAATCGGGTGACTGTCATCGTTTTGAGCGTGATTGCCGCGGTTTTATTATGTGCGATCATTTTTGTATCCATTCTGATCATTCGGGATAAAGGCGCAGATAAAACATCGAAAACGAAGACGGCGGACGTCGTGTATTCGGCAGAGATCAAGCATAAGGAGCTTGCGCAGACAGCGATGATTGCGGCGGCCGAACGTTACGAAAACTTCCTGCGTACGCGCGGCGGCCGTGTGCTGTTCCTGGAGCTGGGCGTCGGATACAACACGCCGGGAATCATCAAGTATCCGTTCTGGCGGATGACGGCGGAGAACCCGGACGCGGTTTTCGCGAGCGTAAACGTCGGCGAGGCCGTCTGTCCGGCGGAGATCGCGGAGCGGTCGATCTGTATCGACGCGGATATCGGCGCGGTTCTGAAGGATCTGCGCGCGTAAAAAACACGGGCTCCCTTGACCGGAGCCCGCTTTTTGTTTCGCGTTTTACTGTTTCATCAGCGCCGCGCCGGCGTTCCACGCCTGACCGACCTTTTCACCGGCGGCATAGTAGCCGCCGCGGAACGGGTCGAAAATCAGCGCGCGCAGCTTCGCCGGATCGACCTTGCCGTCGTCGGAAAGGACCGCTTCCTCGGCCTTCACGTTGACGATCCTGCCGACGATCCCGTCCACATGGTCGCTGTGCAGGAATTCCAGCAGCTCGCACTCCATGACGACGGGGAATTCCTCGATGATCGGCGCATGGACCTTGTCGCTTTTTACGGCGTGATAGCCGGTGCGCTCGAATTTGTCGTCGATCCGGTTGCCGGACGCGATGCCGAAGAAGTCGGCGACATCCATGTGCGCCTCATCCGCCAGGGCGACGGTAAACGCCTTGCTCTGCTTGATGTTGAGCCACGTTTTCTTGCCCTCGCCGATGAAGAGGATGATCTTGTCCTCGTCGCAGATCTGTCCCCAGGCAACGTTCATCACGTTGACCTTTTCATTTTCATCGTAAGCCGCCACCATCAGCACCGGCATGGGATAGACGGCCTGCGCCAGCCCCAAATCTTTTTTCATGTACGTTTTCCTCCCGGATTGGATTGCAAAGAGATATCTGTCTTATTTGCCGTTTGCGCGGCGGGGTCCGACCGGCGGTCAGAACAGCGACCAGGCGCGGATCTTCAGGATCAGATCCTTCAGCCAGCCGATGAGCCGCTGGACGGGCGTGCCGTCCACGACCACGTTGGCCATGATCCGCAGGACGCGCGTCGTCTCCGGTTCGCCGGGCGCCGGGTGCAAGTTCGGGTTGCGCAGCTCGACGATCTTGCAGTACACGACGGAAACGCCCTTTCCGCAGTCCAGGACGATGTCCTCATCCCGGAGCTCTTCGGGCAGCGTACAGCCGTCCGCGGCGATCAGCGTATAGGTGATCGTGTAGGTCCTGCCGGCGTCCATGTGGGCGTATTCGGTCTCGCCCGCATAGTTCGCGATAGAGATCGGGCAGCTGTTGCCCTCATAGTACTTCACCGGTCCGGAACGGATCTCCAGGATGCGTTCCGCGTCCGCCGCCGTGCATCCGGCGACGTTGCTGTTGAGCCGTAGGGCGATCACGTCGTTTTCGCTCTGCGCCGCGGCGGGCAGCCCGCAGCAGAGCAGGAGCAGGATCGCCAGCAGCAGGGAAACCGTTTTTTTCACAGAACCGCCTCCAATCATATCTGTTTGCAGTCAAATCATATCATTTCCGCCGGGTTCTGTCAAGCGGCGCCGAAGTCGCCCGCGCCTGCCGCGCGGCGCGTCAATCGGCGGCGCGCATTTCTGTCTTGACCGAGCCGCGGAAAAAGAGTATAGTAAAAAAGAAAAATTTTCAGCGAAAAGGGAGTGTCGCGATGAATCGATTTATCTTCCCCATTCGGATGCTTCTGGATAAAAAACGAAAGAGAGAGCATAACCCCGGACCGTATCTGGGGCAGGCGTTCGCCGTGCCGCGGACGGGCGTTGACGGCGTAAACGTGCGGCTTTACCGCCCCGTCGGGGACGTCGCACGGCCGCTGCCGGCGCTGTTTAATATCCACGGCGGCGGCTGGCTCTTCGGCGACGCCGAGGGCGTGGATCTGCAGTCGCAGTATCTGGCCAACCGGCTCGGCTGCTTCGTCGTGAATATCGATTACCGGCTTCTGGACGATGCGCCCTTCCCGTACCAGCAGTCGGAGGCCGCCGACGCCGTGTGCTGGTTCCGCGATCACGCGGCGGAATTCGGCCTGGACCCGGACCGCTTGGCGCTGGCGGGCTATTCCGCCGGCGGACACATCGCGGCCGGGGCGGCGATGCTGCTGCGCGACCGCGGCGTGCGGCTGCGCGCGCAGATCCTCGGGTATCCGTTCCTGGATTTCAACGGCTTCGACTTTGCCGGCTACGTGGGCGCGCGCGGTCCGGCGCGCGTGATCTTCAACCGGTTCGCGAGATCCGTCCTCTTTGAGAAAATGCCGCAGGACGCGCCGCTGATCTCCCCGGGCAGCGCCGCGCTGACGGCGCTCGCCGGTCTCGCGCCGGCTGTGATCCTCTCGTGCGGGAAGAACGATCCGCTGCTGCCGCAGGCGGAGGCCTACGCCGAACGGCTGCGCGCCGCGGGGGTGGACGCCGTTTACCGCGAGTACCGGGAGGCCGAGCACGGCTTCCTTGAGCGCAACTTCCCGGACGATCCCGCCGCGTTTGAAGCGGAAAGCGCGCAGGACCGCCTGATGCGGGAAGCGGTGGAATTCATCCGCGAACAGGAGATCTTCGCGAATTGAGCGCTTGATCGAAAGAACAGAGCCGGCTGATCCTGGAATCAGTCGGCTTCTTTCTGCACGGCGGCGAATAAAAGACCGCGCGAAGCGGGTCGGCGGTCATGCATTCGTTTAAAAACCGTGTTTGTCCAGTTCCCGGTTCATGCGTTTCACGAGCGGCATCAGGATAAAGTTGACCTTCGTTCCCGAGATGATATATGCGTAAACCTCGTGATACAGCGCGTAAAAAGCGGTTTTTATATCGCATTTTTCGGATATAGGATATTTTGCCTTGTAGGTCTCGTACAAGCCGAATCTGTCGCCCGTTAAATTGCGAAGCTGAAACAGCTCGTATTCCGGATCCGCCCATTTGCTTTCAAGCGGGTCGATGACGGCGAGGGGATGCAGTTGTTTGTCGCTCAGTATGTTCATGACGTTCATGTCGCCGTGGATCAAACCTGCCGTTTCAACCTTATCACTGAAAATGTAATCAAAGGCGGCCCAGGCGCGTTCCATCGCGGCGAGCACGTTCTTTTCAAGCTTCCCGCTGTTCGCGAGGTCTCGCGCGCAGGCCAGGATCTCCGCCGCGAACGGCTGATAAAAATCAAGCCATTCATCATAGACGGCGTTCCCGATCAGGCCGAATTTGTCGTTTGTTTGCGTGTGCCAATGATGAATGATCGTTGTCACCGCATCCGCGAAACGCGCTTTTGTCTTTTTGGATCGAAGCAGCTTTGTGAAATCGGTAAAGCAGTCGGTGCCCTCCGCGCATTCCATACAGATAAAGTCGATCGGGATCTCCGCCGTCGCGGAAAACGTAAAATACACCTTTGGTATTTTGATCAGGCTGTCCGCGCCGAGCAGGGCGAGCTCGTCTGCTTCGCGCGCGCAGATCCCCGCCGTCCTGAAAGCTTTCATGATCACCGTGAAGGGCGCCTGATCGATCGCGGCTTTGTATACAAACCCGAATGAGCCGCCGCCGATATATCGGATGCGATCGACCTTGGCGGGCCAGGTGTTCTCAAGAACCGTTTTCGCGAATTCCCGCGCTTCATTTTTGCTGACAGGGCGAAGCTCTTTTTGTTTCATGATCGACCTCAATTC
>ONWP01000135.1 GCA_900321595.1 uncultured Eubacteriales bacterium | reverse complement strand
GGTTCGCGCCCCGGACGCGGATACAGGTCATCGGCCACTTGACGGAGCCGACGGAGACGTTCGGGTAAGCGGCGAGGCGCACCTCGCGCTCCACAGGCGCCTTGGCCATGGCGAATTCGTACCGGCCGCCCTGGAAGTGCTCATGCGCCAGGATGGAGCCGCCGACGATGGGCAGCCCCGCGTTGGAGCCGACGAAGTAGTGGGGCAGAAAGTCGATGATATCGAACAGCTTCTCAAACACCGCGCGGTCGATCTTCATCGGCACATGGAGGCTGTTGAGGAAGATGGAGTGCTCATTGAAGTAGACATAGGGGGAGTATTGGAAAAACCAGGGCTGACCGTGGACCGTGATGGGGATCATGCGGTGGTTTTCCCGCGCCGGATGGTCGAGCCTGCCGGCGTAGCCCTCGTTGTCGGCGCAGAGCTGACACGCCGGGTACTTCTCAGAGACCGTCTTTCCGGCCAGCTTGATCAGCCGCGGATCCTTTTCCGGTTTGGACAGGTTGATCGTGATGTCCATGTCGCCGTACTCGGTCTTCGTCACCCACTTAATGTCGTTGCGGATTCGGTAGCGCCGGATGTAGTCGGTATCCTGTGAGAAGCGGTAGTAGTCGTCCGTCGCCTTCTCGGGGGATTCGGCATAATTCGCGCGGAACCGCGCTATGACCTCGGAGGGGCGCGGCAGCATGCAGTTCATCAGCTTCGTGTCCAGCAGATCCCGTTCGGTGACGGAGCCGCCGCAGACGCCGCGCGCGACGGCGTCGTCCAGGAGCACGCGAAGGATCTCCTCGAGCGGCGCTTCCGCGCCCGCCTCGTCCCGGAACGCGTCCAGCCCGAGCGCGTCGAGCATCAGGTTCCGCGCGTAGACGCGGTCCTCCGGCTGCAGCAAATTGCGCGCCAGACCGTAGTCCAGCAGCGCGTTGATCGCCTGATTCGTGTTCATCTTGGTTCCCTTCTTTTCCTTTATCTTTTCAGCATTGTTTTTAACAGCGTATAGCGTCTGTTCTGTCTGTCGTTCGCCACCATGCGGCTGACGCAATCCTCGTCGCCGACGAGGATGATCTGCTTCTTCGCGCGGGTGACGGCGGTGTACAGCAGGTTGCGGTAGGAGAGGTTGCGGTGCACGTCCGTCAGCGGCAGGATCACGGCGTCGTATTCGCTGCCCTGGCTCTTATGCACCGTGACCGCGTAGGCCGTCTCCAGATCAGAGACGTCCGTCAGCGGATAGGTCACAAGCTTTCCGTCGTCAAAGTCCACGGTCATGACGCCGGCTTTGGCGTCGATCCGCAGAAGAATGCCCATGTCTCCGTTGAAGAGGCCCGCGCCGCTCTCATCGCCCTTTTCCCAGGGGATATCGTAATTGTTGCGCACCTGCATGACCTTGTCGCCCTCGCGGAACAGCCGTCCGCCGGAGCGGTACTCCCGCTTGTCGTCGCCGGGCGGGTTGATCGCGTCCTGCAGACGCCGGTTGAGGCTGATGGTGCCGCATTCGCCCTTGCGGGACGGGCAAAGCACCTGAATATCGGTCATGGGGCTGTAGCCGTAGGCCTTCGGCAGCCGCGACGCGTAAAGCTCCAGCACGGTCTGCACCGCGTGGGCGGGGGAGGGCCTGCGCATAAAGAAAAAATCGTTGTCGGTGCGCGAAAGCTCCGGCATCTCGCCCGCGATGATGCGGTGCGCGTTCATGATGATGAGGCTCTGACGCGCCTGCCGGAAGATCTCGGTCAGGCTCACGACCGGCACGAGTCCGGAGTCGATCAGGTCGCCGAGCACGTTGCCCGGCCCGACGGCGGGCAGCTGGTCGGTGTCGCCCACAAGGATCAGGCGGGAGCCGAACCGGATGGCCTTGAGCAGCTCGCTGAACAGGAAAACGTCCACCATGCTGGTCTCGTCGATGATGATGACGTCCGCGTCGAGCGGATCGGTCTCGTTGCGCTTGAACGCGGGCTCCTCCGACTCGCTCCACTCCACCTCCAGCAAGCGGTGGATCGTCTTGGCGCTGTGGTCGGTCAGCTCCGTCATGCGCTTCGCGGCTCTGCCCGTCGGCGCCGCCAGCGCCACGCGCAGCCGCTGCTTTTCGAAAAAGCGGATGATGCCCTTGACGGTCGTCGTCTTGCCGGTGCCCGGTCCGCCCGTGAGGATCAGCACGCCGCCGGAGGCGGCCAGCTTGATGGCCTCGCGCTGGCGCTCGTCGTAGCGGATGCCGATCTCCTGCTCGATGCGGTCGATGACGTGATCGGCCGCCTGCTTCTCGATGGGAGAAAACTTCATCAGCAGGTCGATGCGCTCGGCGATGGCGGCCTCCGCGTCGTAGGCCTTCGGCAGCGACAGGTATTCGCGCTTCGTCTTCTGTACGGCCATGAGCAGACGATCCTCGATCATCTGTCCCACGGCTTCCTCGATCTCCATGAGCTGCGCGCCGAGCAGCTCCGCGCACAGCGCCGTGACCTTTTCCCGGGGAAGCGCGGTGTGCCCGCCCGCGAGGTTGCGCGACAGGATATAGGTGACGCCGGCGCGTTTGCGGTGCAGGCTGTCTTTGGGCGCGCCCAGCTTTCCGGCGACGGTCTCCGCGCGCTCGAAGGAGTAGGTCTCCAGCAGGCCGCAGAGGATATAGGGGTTTTCCCGGACGGTTTCCGCGGCGTTCGCGCCGAGTTTTTTGTAGATGCGGATGCATTCCGACGGCGTGAAGCCGTATTGCTCCAGTCCGATGATGACGGTGCGCACGGCGTTCTGCTTGCGGAAGTCCGCGCTGATGCGCTTCGCGCGGTCCTTTGTGATGCCGGGGATGACCGCGAGGCGTTCCGGCTCGTTCTCAATGACGGAAAAGGCGTTTTCGCCGAAGCGATCGACGATTTTTCGCGCCGTGGCGGGGCCGATGCCTGAGATCGCGCCGCTCGACAGGTATTTGAGATACTGCGCGGCGGTGTCGGGCAGATACCGCTCGAACCGCTCGACCTTGAACTGTCTGCCGAAGGACTGATGGGTCGTCCAGCGGCCGGTCAGGATGAGCTTTTCGCCGGGCGACATCTCCGGCAGCTCGCCGACCGCCGTGATGAGCGTATCGCCGGACGAGACGTCGATCACCGAATAGGCGTTGTTTTCGTTGCGGTAGACGATCTCCTCCAGCGTCCCGTGGATCTGGATGAGCTCGTCCGGTGCTTCAGGGGTCATGAGAGCCCTTCTATGACTGTCAGCAGGATCTGCGCCAGCGTTTTCTCGCACCGGTCGTTCATTTCGGTGTAGCTGTCGGCGGCCTTGTCAGAGGCGTCGTCGCTGATCTGCCGCAGGGACAGGAACGGCACGCCCGCGTCGTGACAGACGGATGCGATCGCGCCGGTCTCCATGTCGAATTCCGTGATGCCGAAGACGTCGCGGTACAGCTCCTTGCGCACCGGGTCGGACAGGAACACGTCGCCGCAGCCGCAGACGGCCTGCGTGACGCCGGGCACGGCCAGCGCCGCCCGCATGAGCGTCTCGTCCGCCGGATACACGTATACGTCCTGCGGCTTTTCGCCCGGGGCGCGTCCCAGCGGCGTCAGGTCGAAGTCGCACTCCGTAAAGCTCGTACCCACGACCACGTCGCCCTTGCGGTGGCGCGAGACGGCGCCCGACAGACCGATATTCATGATGACGCCGCAGTTTTCGTCCGCGATCAGGAACGCGGCGGAGGCAGCGGCGTTGACCTTTCCGATGCCGCATTTGACGGCGACGATCTCATGCGCGCCGACCCGGGCGCGCACGCAGGGCTTGCCGCGCAGAACGCCCTCGACGGGCTGACAGGAGCGCAGTTCCTCGACGAAGGGGAGAAATTCGTAGTCGTCCGCGATGACGACGCCGATGCGCCGGCCGGTCATGCTCTGCCTCCGGCTTCCGAAAGCGCCTGCTTGAGCGCCTGCGCCAGCTGATCTGGGCAGGACGTGGATTTGAAGCCGCAGCGGATGCCCTCGAGCCGGCGGATGATCTCCTCGGCCTGCAGCCCCTCGGAAAAGGCGGAGATCCCCTTCAGGTTGCCGTTGCAGCCGCCTTCAAAGCGCAGGCCGCCGACAGTGCCGTCCGGGTTCAGATCGAATTCGATGGAACGGGAGCAGGTGCCCCGTGTCTGGTATGTATAATGCATGGATTCAGCCTCCTGTCAATTACATGTATCATAGCAGATTTCGTGGTGTAAATCAATCGTTTGATGCATATTTTGCGGTTTGCGGCGGATAAATTTTTCCGTCTGCTTGTAATTGCGCGCCGTCGATGGTATAATCAACGCGTTTACTTCATGAAAACAGGTGAGACTATGCTCGAACAGCAGGCCGCGAAGGTCAGAAGACAGATCATTGAGAAACGGTTCGCCCGGATGAACGCCATGCAGCTCGACGCCGTGACCACGGTGAACGGGCCGCTGCTGATCCTCGCGGGCGCAGGCAGCGGCAAGACGACGGTGCTGGTCAACCGGATCGCGTGCATCCTGGCCTACGGCGACGCGTACCGCAGCGATCAGTTCGCCCGCCCGGTGGACGAACAGGCGCTCGCCGCCCTCGAAGCGTACCGCGACGGGGACGAGCGCGCGTATTTTGACGCGGCGCCCTACCTGCAGGCGGACGCCCCGGCGCCGTGGCAGATCCTCGCGATCACCTTTACGAACAAGGCCGCCGGAGAGCTGAAGGACCGCATCGCCGCCATGCTCCCGGACATGGGCGCGGACGTCTGGGCGGGGACGTTCCATTCGGTCTGCGTGCGCTTCCTGCGCAAGGACGGCGACCGGCTGGGCTACACGTCTCATTTCACGATCTATGACACCGACGATCAGCTGCGCGTCATCAAGGAGAGCATGCGCGCGCTCAATATCGACGAGAAGGTGCTCTCGCCGAAGACGGCGCAGCGTCAGATCAGCAAGGCCAAGGACGAGCTGCTGACGCCGGATGCTTTCCTGCGGAGATACGGCGAGAACAACAGCCTGCAGGCCATGATCGGCAACGTGTTCCGCCAGTATCAGCAGCGGCTCATGCAGGCGGACGCCATGGATTTCGACGACATCATCGTCAACGCGGTGACGCTGCTGCGCGAGCACAGGGACGTCCGGGAGTACTATCAGAACAAATTTCGTTACGTCATGGTGGACGAGTATCAGGACACGAATATCGCGCAGTACCATCTGACGAGCCTGCTGGCGGGACAGCGGCAGAATCTGTGCGTGGTGGGCGACGACGATCAGTCCATCTACCGGTTCCGGGGCGCGACGATCGAGAACATCCTCAAGTTCGAGCTGCAGTACCCGAACGCGAAGGTCATCCGTCTGGAGCAGAACTACCGCTCCACCCAGAATATTCTGGACGCCGCCAACGCCGTGATCGCCAACAACACCGAGCGCAAGGGAAAGACGCTGTGGACGGACAACGGCGCAGGCGACAGGATCCTCGTGAAGACGCTCCCCAGCGATCTGGACGAGGCCTCTTTCATCGCGGACAGCATCATGGACAGCGCGGCCGAGGGCCTGCCCTTCGCGGATCACGCGGTGCTGTACCGGACCAACAATCAGTCGAACCTGCTGGAAAAGGCGCTCGTGCGGCGGGGCATCCCGTACCGGATCATCGGCGGCCACCGGTTCTATGAGCGCAAGGAGATCAAGGATCTGACGGCGTATCTGGCCGTCATCTGCAATCCGGATGACAGTGTGCGGCTGCGGCGGATCATCAACGTGCCCGCCCGGGGCATCGGCGAGACGACGGTGAACAACGCCGCGAAGATCGCCGACGCGCTGCGCGTGAGCCTGTACGAGGTCCTGCGCCGCGCGGACGAATTCCCCGTGCTCAGCCGCGCGAAAGCCCGGCTCAAGCCCTTCTGCGACATGATGGACGGGCTGATCGAAATGCGGGATTCCGCCGACGTCACGCAGCTCTTTGAGGCGCTGCTCGATCACACCGGCTACCGGGAATACCTCGCGCTCGATCAGGATACCTACGCGGACCGCATGGAGAACGTGAACGAGCTGCTGAACAACATCGTCCGATTCGCCGACGAGAACCCGGAGGATCCGTCGCTGGACGCGTTCCTCGAGGACGTCGCGCTGATGAGCGATATCGACAATTACAACGCCGACGCGGACGCGGTGGTCCTGATGACCATACATTCGGCGAAGGGACTGGAATTTCCCTGCGTTTACATTGCCGGCATGGAGGACGGGATCTTCCCTGGACAGCAGTCGATGTATTCGTCTTCCGACATGGAGGAGGAGCGGCGGCTCGCCTACGTGGGCATCACGCGCGCCAAGAAGAAGCTGACGCTCACCAACGCGAAGACGCGCATGATGTTCGGCCGCACCGTCTATTTCCCGCCGAGCGCTTTTCTGGAGGAGATCCCGCAGAATAACAAGCGCGTGGAGGGGCTTGAACGCCGCGCGAGCTATCATTTCGCGCAGGACGGCGGCTCCGGCTACGCGGGCGGCGCGTACGGGAACGCCCGGCAGGGGCGCTACGACGCGCCTGCGTCCCAGCCCAGACGCGCGGGCAGCTACGTGGCGTCCGGGCAGACGGCGCCGCGCAAGCCGGTCGCCAAATGCGATCTGCGCCCCGGCGACCGGGTGAAGCACCGCAAGTTCGGCGCGGGCACGGTGCTCACGGCGGACGCGCTGGGCAACGATACGCTGCTGGAGGTCGCGTTTGACGACGCGGGCACCAAAAAGCTCATGGCGAACGCCGCGCGGCTTGAGAAACTGTAAAAACGGGAGGGCTTTTCGATGCGGGAGATCGTCAAACGGTTTGAGGACCTGACGCCGTTGGAGCTGCACGAGATCATCTGCACGCGCTTCGACGTGTTTGTGGACGGGCAGAGCTGTCCGTGGCGCGAGGAGCTTGACGGCCTCGATCCGCAGGCGTGGCACGTGTTCCTGCGGGATGAAAACGGGATCGCCGCGTATCTGCGCATCCTCGACGAGGGCGGCGGCACGGCGCATCTCGGACGCGTGCTGGCCGTCCGGCGCAGACAGGGCCTCGGGACGCAGGTGCTCAGGCTGGGAATCCGCGTCTGCCGGGAACAGCTTCACGCGGACAGGATCGTCATCCACGCCCAACAGTATGCGCAGGCCTTTTACGAGCGGCAGGGCTTCGTCGTCACCTCGGACGTGTTCGACGAGGTGGGGATCCCGCACATCATGATGGAAAAGGCTTTGTAACGGCAAAAACTTGCATTCATAGAACCGATGTGGTAAAATAATCCAAATCGGTTCTTTTTTTACAATATAAGGGGTTCAATAGCACAGATGTTTTTAAGATCGTTGACGATGCAGGGGTTCAAGAGCTTCCCCGACAAGACGGAGCTGACCTTCGGGCCGGGGATGACCGCCGTGGTCGGGCCGAACGGCTCCGGCAAGAGCAATATCGCCGACGCCGTGCGCTGGGTGCTGGGGGAGCAGTCCACCAAATCCCTGCGCGGCAGCCGCATGGAGGACGTGATCTTCAGCGGCACAGGCGCGCGCAAGGCGCAGGGCTTCGCGGAGGTCACGCTGCGGCTGGACAACACCGACAGACGTCTCGGCGTCGATCAGGATGAGGTCGCCGTCACGCGCCGGTACTTCCGCAGCGGCGAGAGCGAATACCGCATCAACGGGGCGAGCGCGCGTCTGCGCGACGTCCACGAGCTGTTTATGGACACCGGCATGGGACGGGACGGCTACTCCATGGTGTCCCAGGGCCGGATCGAGGATATGGTCGCCGCCAAGGCGGCGGAGCGCCGCGAGATGTTCGAGGAGGCGGCGGGGATCTCCCATTACCGCTACCGCCGGGAGGACGCGCTCAAGCGCCTCGCCGCGGCGGAGGAGAATCTGGTGCGGCTGCGCGACATCGTGACCGAGCTGGAAAACCGGGTCGGCCCTCTGGGCGAACAGGCGGAAAAGGCGAAGCAGTTCCTCGCCCTGTCAGAGACGAAAAAGACGCTGGAGATCGGGCTTTGGCTGGATCTGCTTGAAAACGGCGCCGACAGCGTGCGCCGCCAGTCCGCGAAGCTGGAGACGGCGCGCGGCCAGTATGAGGACGTGTGCGCGTCCCTCGCCGAAACGGTGTCGAAGGCAGGCGCGCTCCGGGAGCAGATCTCCGAAAAAAACGCCGGCGCGGACGAGCTGCGCGGCAAAGCGGACGAGACCGAGGGACAGGCGTCCCAGCGGGAGCAGCAGATCGCCGTCAACGAGAACTCCCTTGCGAATATGCGGGAGAACGAGACGCGTCTGACGGACGAGATCGCGCGGCACGGGGCGTCGGACGACCGCTCCGTCGCCGAGATCGACGCGCAGAAGGCGCGCCTCGCCGGGCTGGACGAACAGCTCGGGACGCTCCGTGAAAAACTGGAAAACCTGCAGGGCGAGCAGACCGCGCTGCGGGATGAGGACGCGTCTCTTGCCGACCGGCTGAGCCGGACGCGGGTGCGCATCGCGGCGCTCGAGCAGAGCATCGGCCGCGAGCAGCTGCAGAGCGCCTCCGCGCTGTCCACCGTGCAGGAGCTGGAAAACCGCGGCGAGGTCGTCGCGCGGGAGACCGAGGCGCGGCAGGCCAAGCTGGACGCGCTCGGCGCGGATCAGAAGCGGCTCGAAGGGCTGATCGCGGAGAAAAAAGAGAAGATCGCGGAGCTGACCAACGCGGTCAGCGCGCATACGATGAAGGTGTCGAGCCGGGCGCAGGCGCTCGAACAGGCGCGCCTTGCCGAGTCGACGGCGGCGCTGGACGTGCAGCAGCTCAAGTCAAAGCTGCGGCTGCTCGACGAGATGGAAAAGAACATGGAGGGCTATCAGGGGTCCGTCCGTTCCGTGATGCAGCAGGCCGCCGCCGGCGCGCTCACCGGCATCGTCGGGCCGCTTTCCACCGTCATCGACGTGGAGAGCGACTACGCCGTGGCGGTGGAGACGGCGCTGGGCGCCGCGATCCAGAACATCGTGACCCGCGACGAGCAGGACGCGAAAAAGGCGATCGCGTACCTCAAAAAGAACGATCTGGGCAGAGCGACGTTCATGCCCATGACCTCCGTGACCGGGCGGCTGCTCGACGAGGACGTGTCCGCAGAGGCGGGCTATATCGGCATCGCGGCGGATCTGGTGGACTGCGACGACGACTACCGTGAGATCGTGGATTCCCTGCTGGGACGCACGGCGGTCGCCGAGGACATCGACAGCGCCATCGCCATCGGCCGCAGGTTCTCGCACCGGTTCAAGATCGTCACGCTCGACGGGCAGGTCATGAACGCCGGCGGCTCCATGACGGGCGGCTCGCGCATCACGCAGTCGGGCTTCCTCGTGCGGGCCAACGAGCGCCGCGCGCTCCGGGACGCCATCGCGCAAAGGGAGGAGACCCTGCGGAACAGGCGCGACGCGCTGACGAAGGCGAAGGACGACTACGCGGCCCAGCAGGCCGCGGCGGAGGGCGCGCGGTCGGATCTGACGCGCGCTGGCGAGGATAAGCTGCGTCTGGAGACCAGCCTGTCCGTGACGCTGTCCGGGATCCGGGCGGAAAAGACGTCGCTGGACGCGCTGCGGGACGAGACGCTGTCCGCCGGGGAGCGCGTCCGGCTGCTGCGCCAGACCAGCGACGAGGCGCTTGCGCGGATCGGGGCGATGCAGTCCCAGAAGGATGAGGCGGAAACGCTGCTTGCGTCTCTGACCGGCGACGCGGCGCGTTCACAGGAGGCTGCGCGCAAAGCCGGCGAGGCGCTGGCGCAGATCAATCTGGAGATCGCAGGGCTTTCGCGCGACCGGGAGAACTGCGTCGGGCAGATCGGACAGCTCGAGCAGCGACGCAGCGGCCGCAGAGACGCGGTGCAGGCGCTCGAGGAAGAGCGCGAGGCGCTGCGGGAACGCATGACGAACGCCGGGGCGCGCATCGTCGAGCTCAAACGCGAACGCGACGCGCTGCGCAGAACCAAGCAGGACATTCTGGACAGGATCGCGGATCTGGTGCGGCAGCGGGAGCAGGCGGAAGCGGAAAGCGCCGCGCTTCTGGAAAAGGAGCGCGGGCTCACCCAGGAGCGGGAAGCGCTTTCGGGCGAATGCGTCCGGCTGGAGGAGAAGAAAAACGCGCTGGAACGCGAACAGCAGGAGACGGAAAACCGGCTGTTCGAGGAATATAAGCTGACGCGCCGCGAGGCGCAGAAGCTGGAGATCGACATCGGCACGAAGACGGACGCGCGCAGGCGGCTTTCCGCGGCGAAGGCCGCGATCAAGGCGCTGGGCAACGTCAATGTGGGCGCGATCGACGAGTACCGGGAGGTCTCCGAGCGCTACACATTTCTGTCCGGACAGGTGGACGACGTGGAGAAGAGCAAGGCGGAGCTCACGCGCATCATCACGGATCTGACCGACAGCATGTCGCGGCAGTTCCGCGAGCGGTTCGCGGAGATCAACCGGATCTTCAGCGAGACGTTCGTCAAGCTCTTCGGCGGCGGCAGCGCTTCGCTGGTGCTCGAGGACGAGGGCGACATCCTGAACAGCGGCATCGAGATCAAGGCGCAGCCGCCCGGCAAAAACGTGCGCAGTCTGTCGCTGCTCTCCGGCGGCGAAAAGGGACTGACCGCCATCGCGCTGCTGTTTGCCATGCTGCGCGTCACGCCGGCGCCCTTCTGCATCTTTGACGAGGTGGAGGCCGCTCTGGACGACATGAACGTGGTGCGCTACGCGAAGTATATCCGCTCGATCACGGACAAGAGCCAGTTTATCCTCATCACGCACCGGCGCGGCACCATGGAGGAGGCCGATACGCTCTACGGCGTGACGATGCAGGAGAAGGGAGTCTCAAAGCTCCTGGAGCTGCAGACCACGCAGATGGCGGAAAAACTGGGACTGACCTGACGAAAAACGAATATTCACGCTTGCAAGGCGGCAGTCTTGCGTATATAATAAGAAATTGGTGATGTCACGATGAGTATTTTTGACAAATTCAACCGGGGACTGGGCAAGTCCCGCAAAAAGATGGCCGGCGCCATCGACGACATGCTGGAGTCCTTCGACACCTTTGAGGAGGATCTGTTTGTCGAGCTGGAGGAGATCCTGGTCATGGGCGACGTGGGCGTGGAGACGGCCGCGAAGATCGTGGCGGAGCTGCAGGACCGCGTCAAGCGCGACAAGCTCAAGTCGACCAAGCAGGTCAAGGGCGAGATCAAGAAGATCGTCGCCGAAATGCTGGCCGGCGGGGAGGACATGGGGCTGATCACCCAGCCGTCCGTCATCCTGATGCTCGGCGTCAACGGCGCGGGCAAGACCACGACCATCGGCAAGATGGCCGCCATGTACAAGGCGCAGGGCAAGCAGGTGCTGCTGGGCGCCGCGGACACCTTCCGCGCGGCAGCCATCGACCAGCTGCAGGTCTGGGCGGATCGCGCCGGCGTCGATATGATCCGGCAGGCGGAGGGCTCCGACCCGGCGGCCGTGGTGTTCGACACGATCCAGGCCGGCAAGGCCAGATATACGGATATCATCATCTGCGATACGGCCGGCCGTCTGCACAACAAAAAGAACCTCATGGAGGAGCTGCGCAAGATCTACCGCATCATCGACCGGGAGCTGCCCTATTCCGACCGGGAGATCCTGCTGGTGCTCGACGCCACGACCGGACAGAACGCCGTCAGTCAGGCGCGGGAATTCCTGCAGGTCGCCGATCTGACGGGCATCGTCCTGACGAAGCTGGACGGTACGGCCCGCGGCGGCGTCGTTTTGACGATCAAAAACGAACTCGGCGTGCCGGTCAAGTTCATCGGCCTGGGCGAGGGCATCGACGATCTGCAGCCCTTCGACCCGGATCTGTTCGCGCAGAGCCTGTTTGATGAGATCCCCGACAATTATAAGAAAATCGATAAAGAGGTGCTTCCCGTCTATGAAAAACCGCTCGAAATCGACACAGGAGACGCCGCAGCAGCAGGAGCAGCAGCCGCAGCAGCAGAACAAGAGCTCAGAGAAGCTTTCGAAGAAGTTGCTGAAGCTCTGGGGCTGGGCGAAGAAGGCGGATACGACGCTGTACCAGACGCATCTGACGAACACGCTGTACATGCCGAGGGAGAACATCCCGCAGGAGCTCCGGGAGCAGTTCCGGACGGGGATGGACTTCACCCGCAGCCGGAAGCCGCCGAAGAAGCAGCCGAAGAAGCGCCCGTCGATCAAGGCGAAGGCGAAGCAGAACCTGACGCCCAGAGTGATGCTGGACAAGGGACCCAGATTGATGATATCTACGGTTCGGTCGGTAAATTCTATTTCTAAGCTGCTCGGCAAGGGCGAAGTTTTTCACGTATGAGCATTTATATCATCGGCACGCATAACGACGGCAAGCTCGCCGAGATCGCCCGTGTGCTCGAGCCGCTGGGCGTCGCCTGCGAAAAGGCGGAGTCCCTGGGCGTGTATCTCTCCGAGCCGGAGGAGACCGGTACGACCTTCGCCGAAAACGCCCGGATCAAGGCGCTGGCGGCGATGCGCGAGAGCGGCTATCCGGCTGTGGGCGACGACTCCGGACTCGTGGTGGACGCGCTCGACGGCAGACCCGGCGTGTACACGGCCCGCTACGGCGGCGGGCACGACGTGCCCTTCAGCGAGAAGATCCCGCTGCTGCTGGCGGAGATGGAGGGCGTGCCGCCGGAAAAGCGCACCGCCCGCTTCGTCTGCGCCGTCTGCGTGGCGTATCCGGACGGGACGCTCATCAGCGCGCAGGGAACGGTCGAGGGCCAGATCGGCTTCGTGCCGGCCGGCGACAACGGCTTCGGCTTCGACCCGATCTTCTATATCGGCGCCAGGAGCTTCGCCGAGTATTCGGACGCGGAAAAGGACGCCGTGAGCCACCGCGGCCGGGCGCTGCGGTCGCTCGCCGAAAAAATCAGACAGGAACGCAAAGAGTAACGATATGACAGGAAAAGAAAGAGCGAAATTCCGGGCGCAGGCCAATGCGCTCGAGCCGGTCTGCTGGCTGGGCAAGGGCGGCGTCGGCGACGCGTTCATCGAACAGGTCGACGGCGCGCTCGCGACGCGTGAGCTGATCAAGGTCAAGGTCCTGCTGGACACCACGCCGATCGATCCGCGCTCCGCCGCGCAGGAGACCGCCGCAAAAACAGGCGCCGAGATCATTCAGGTCATCGGCGGCGTTTTCGTGCTGTACCGGTACAACCCGAAGCTGCACGAGAAGAAAAAGGTCATCCCGAAAAAGACGCTGGAAAAGAATCGGCTGACCTATTACGCGTCTGTCAAGAGCGCCAAGGAGCACAAGGATTCCCTGCGGCGCAGACAGGCGGCGAAGAAGAAGGCGGAGCGCTGATGGACGAGGCGAAATACAGCGCGTATCTCGCGGTCCTGACGAAGCGTCTGTCCGACAGGCGGCTGCATCACTCGCTCTGCGTGGCCGACAGCGCGCGTCATCTGGCGGAGAAGTTCGGCGCGGACGCGGACGTCTGCTTCGAGGCGGGTCTGCTGCACGACGTGCTCAAGGAGGCGAAGGCCGACGAGATCTTCGCGCTGTGCCGGAGATGGGAAATCGCGCTGACGCCGCTGGAAAAGGTCACGCCGAAGCTCTGGCACGCGAAGGTCGGCGCGGTCTTCCTCGAGAAGGAGCTGGGCGTGACGGACGCGCGCGTGATCTCCGCCGTGCGGTATCATACGACGGCAAAGGCGGACATGTCGCCGGAGGAGCTGACGCTCTTCGTGGCGGATTTCGTCTCCGCGGACCGGGATTATCCGGACGTGGACGTGATCCGCGCCAAGAGCGAGCGCGATCCGGAGGACGCCGCGGTTTACGGCCTTGCGTACACCATCCGGGAGCTGGCGCAGGAGGAGCGCCCCATTCACCCGGACACGCTCGAGGCCTACAACGATCTGATTCTGAAACGAAACCCGAAAGGATAAGGGGAGGCAATATCTATGGACAGTATGGCATTGATCCGGCAGGCGGTTCAGATCCTCGACAAGAAAAAGGCCGAGGGCGTACGCGTCATCGACGTGTCGCAGCTGACGGATTTCACCGAGTATTTCATCATTGCGGGCGGCACGTCCTCCACGCATGTGCGTTCTCTGGCCGACGAGCTGGAGGAGGGCCTGAAGAACGCCGGCTTCGAGCCGCGCGGCGTTGAGGGCCGCAGCGCCGGCTGGATCCTTCTGGATTATTACAGCGTGATCATTCACGTGTTTACGCCTTCCGAGCGGGATTACTATGATCTGGAACGCCTCTGGAAGGACGGAAAATACATCGACGTTCCGGTCGGGGAAGAAACATAAAGGAGAGTGGTTCATATGGGTTACGATTACAGCGCCATCGAAAAGAAATGGCAGGACAGATGGGAGCAGACCGGCGTTTTTCACGCGAAAAACGACTGGAGCCTGCCCAAATACTATTGCCTCGTGGAGTTCCCGTACCCCAGCGGGCAGGGACTGCACGTGGGACATCCCAGAAGCTACACCGCGCTGGACATCATCGCGCGCAAAAAGCGGCTGGAGGGCTATAACGTGCTGTACCCCATGGGCTGGGACGCGTTCGGCCTGCCCACGGAGAACTTCGCCATCAAGAACCATATCCATCCGAGCATCGTGACGGCGCAGAACGTGGCCCGCTTCAAGAGCCAGCTGCAGAGCCTGGGCTTTTCCTTCGACTGGTCCCGCGAGATCAACACGACCGATCCGAAGTATTATAAGTGGACGCAGTGGATCTTCCTGCAGCTGTTCCACAAGGGACTCGCTTATAAGAAGGAGATGGCCGTCAACTGGTGCACCTCCTGCAAATGCGTCCTCGCCAACGAGGAAGTCGTAAACGGAGTTTGCGAGCGCTGCGGCAGCGAGGTCGTACGCAAGGTAAAAAGCCAGTGGATGCTCAAGATAACGGCATACGCTCAGCGTCTCATAGACGATCTCGACGATCTTGATTTCATAGAGAGAGTCAAGCTCCAGCAGAAAAACTGGATCGGGCGTTCCACCGGCGCGGAGGTGGACTTCACCGCCACCACCGGCGACATCCTCACG
>ONWP01000003.1 GCA_900321595.1 uncultured Eubacteriales bacterium | reverse complement strand
GTTTCATCAGCGAACCTCCCCCGCGGCATGGCTGAACACCATGATATTTGATTATACCGTATGATTGAATATTGGTTATTCGATTTTGGAATTTTATAAAGATTTTACGAAAAAATCAATCCTCAGATTCCGGTGACTCGTCCTTCTTCTTCGCCGCTGAGACGTCAGGCTCGTCGCCCTCGCCGCTGGCGATCACGGAGGCCTTTTTGCGGCTCAGCACGACGCCGCCTACCGCTGCCGCCGCCACGACGACGGCCAACGCGCCCAGCACGATCGGCATGGTCTTTGATTTCTCAGCCTTTTCGCTGCTTTGTCCGGAAGCGTTTTCCGCGGATTTGGGCGTGACGCCGCCCGCTGCGCCGGTGACGCCGCCGGTGACGTGCTCCTCAAACAGAGAGACGTCGCCCACGGGATCGGGCTTCAGCGTGACTTCCTCCGCGGAAAGGGAATCCGCGAACAGCAGGAAGTCGTCGATGTTCGCTTTCTTATCGCCGAGCACCTTAAACGTATACGAGGCCAGCGTAAAGCCGCCCTTTTCGTCAAGCATGTCAGCCTCGACCGCGTGCATCATCATAAAAGAACAGGTGCACAGTCCCGGCTCGTCCGGCGAAAGCCCGGCCGCGGCCACCATGCCGTCCGGCGCGATCGTATCGTCAAAGGAGACAAACTCGTAAGCGGACGGATCGAAGGCCAGACGGATATCGCCGTCTGTCAGTCCCAGACCGTCCTCCACGTACACGGTGACGGTCACGGTGCCGTCGTCGTTGACCTTCATGGAATCGGAGATGCCCGCCTGCGCGAACGCGGTCACGGTCAGCATACCGATCAGCAAAATGGCGCACAGGATCGCGCCGACGCACTTTTTCATCGTGTTTTTCCTCCCGATTGTTTCCGGATCGCGCCCTTACGCGAAGGCAATGACGCACTTTCCAATATATTCCTGAACCTGAAAAAATCCTTTAATCCCTCAGGGCTCGTGTAGGTTTTGCCGCGTTTCGGCTCATTTATAAGAGAAAACAGCAGATCGACGGCGCTGTACCGGTCGGACCGGAAGATCGCGTCGGAGACGTCCGCCGGCCGGATATGCTCCCGGTAGGCCGCGCCGGAGACCAGTCTCCAGCAGTCCTCGTGCAGCTGACGGCGGTCTCTGCGGAACGCGTCCGTAAACTTCAGTCCCGGGATCATCCGGTTGAATTTCGCCACGAACGCGGCGAATTCATCCGGCTGCCGCGCGACGCGTTTCCACTGGCCGGAGGTGAACAGGCGGATCGCCTCGCGTTCATGCTTTTCCGGCGCGCGGCGCACGTCGTCCCGGTCAGACGAGCCATGATAGGTGAAATCGGCGCCCTCCGGGACGAGATAGCCCCGCCGGATCAGATCCAGCGCCGTCACGATAAAGCGGTCGGCCTCGCTGAACGTATCCGTATCCGTGACGGTGAGCACCTCCGCCGGACTGATCTTCGTCAGGATCCGGTCATAATAGGCCGGATCGGTCTCGCGCGCCGCGTGGGACGCGGCCTTTTTGCGTCTTCTGCGGCGGTAGATGTCCTGCCGTTTGACGAGCACGATGACGACGGCGAGCAGCGCCAGCGCGCCGAGGATGATCGCCGCGTAGCGCATGACGACCCGCGCCGTATCGTCGTCCTCCACCGTCGTGAGCGGCGCGCGCTCGAAGAGGTCGAGGGGCATCTGCAGGCCCAGCGTCACGCCGCCGACCACGTCCACCCCGCGGAAGGTCACGCCGCGCATATTCTTTTCCGCGGGCAGGTCGGCGCTGTCGAGCACGCGGATCGCGCCCATGGCGCAGTCCTGCGGCAGCAGAATGGCGCACGTCGCCTCCTGCAGAACGGCCGCCGCGTCGTCGTCGCGCAGCCGCAGATAGCAGACCGCGTGGCTGTTGTACGCCTTTACGCAGCCGTACACGTCGTAGCGGAAGGAAAAGGTGTGCAAGCCGGTGAGGACGCGGTTGACCCGGATCCCCAGCGTTGTGCCCTCGCCCGTCACGGACCAGGTGCCGTCCCGGGCGTCCGGTCCGTCCTCGCGCTCAAGCACAGCGCCGTCGAGTGTCGCGGACGCCGCTGCGACGCCGGCGCTGCCGCGCAGCGCGTCGCCGGCAAAGCTCACCGTCCGTTCAAACGGCGCGTCGCCGCCCTCGCCGAAATCCACGGTCCACTCCTCCGTCACGCTGGCGGAGCCGTCCGCGGCGAGATACGCGACCCAATTCACACGCCGGACGGCAGCGTCCAGCGCGTGCGCCCGTCCGGGGAAGCACCCGCAGACGACGAGCGTCAGCATGAGGCCGGCAAGCAGCCCGAAAAACCGGCGTCTCACAGGCGGTAAACGCCGCTGCCGCGGCAGATGTTGCGGGTGTCGAGCACGATCTTGCCCGCCAGAAGCTCCGGATGCTGCCGCAGCTGGCTGTGGCCGACCATGACGACCACCAGATCGCAGGCGTTCAGAAACGCGTCCAGATCATGGTGCTGATTCGCGACGATGTCGCGCGTGACGAAGGGATCGTAAACCTGCACGCCGCACGCCAGATGCCGCCGCATGCTGTCCAGCAGCTGCAGCGTCGGGCTTTCGCGCACGTCGTCCACATCCTCCTTGTACGTCAGGCCGTAAAGGCCCACCCGGGAGACGTCCGTCAGGCCGTTTTCCGCCATGACGTCGCTGACGCGCTCCAGCACGAAGTCCGGCATGGAGTCGTTGACGAGCCGCGCCTGCTTGATCAGGTTCGCAAGGCTCGGATAGTCGCCCACGAGGAACCACGGATCCACGCTGATGCAGTGCCCGCCGACGCCGGGGCCGGGGGTCAGGATATTCACGCGGGGATGCTTGTTCGCGATGCGGATGATCTCGTACACGTCCATATTGTCCCGGCGGCAGATCTTCGCCAGCTCGTTGGCGTAGGCGATCTTGATGTCGCGGAACGTGTTCTCGACGACCTTGGTCATCTCGGCGGTGCGGATATCCGTCACCTCGATGTCGCCGAGGCAGAAGGAGGCGTAGAGCGCCCGGACGCGCTGTCCGATCTGCGGATCGTCCGCGCCGATGGTGCGGGCGTTGTGCTCCAGCTCATAGACCATATTGCCGGGGATGATGCGCTCCGGCGCGTGAACCAGATGCACGTCCTCGCCCGCGGTCAGACCGGCCTCCGCCAGGATGGGGCGCACGTACCGGTCGATGGTGCCCGGGCTCACGGTGGATTCGATGACGACCACCGCGCCCTTCGGCGCGACGGCCAGCACATTGCGCACAGCCGCCTGCACATAGGACGCGTCCACCCGTTTGCTGTCCGTGTCGTAGGGCGTCGCCACGGCGATGATATAGGTATCCGTGGGCATGTATTCCGTCGTAAAACGGATGTTCTTCGCGACCGCCGCCGCGAACAGCTCGTCAAGTCCCTTCTCCTCGAAGGTCGTCTTCCCGGCGTTCAGCGTGGCGACCAGCGGTTCGCTGATATCCGTCCCCACGACCTCCACGCCGTGCGACGCGAACATCAGCGCCGTCGGCAGTCCGATATATCCGAGTCCGATCACATTGATCATGTCAAATCACCTCATTTATAGTCTTCGCCCGAGATCAGGGCGATCTCACGTTCGATCGTCTGCGCCTCGCCGCACTGCCGGCGCACGCGCGCTGCGGCGTTCTCACTCATGCGGCAGAAGCGTTCCGGATCACGCGCCAGCGCCAGGATCGCGTCCGCCACGGCGCGCGCGTCCTCCGGCGGGCAGAGCATGCAGCAGTCCTCGTCCGTAAACTCCGGGATCGCGGCGACCCGGTTCGCCACCGGCACCAGACCGGAGCACATCGCCTCGTCCCGGGAGACGCCCTGCGTGTCCATGCGGGTCGTGCCGATATAGATCCCGTGGGTCTTGTGCGCCGCCGCGATCTCCGCCTGGGTCAGGAAGCCCCTGTGCAGGCGCACGTTCGCGAACTTCTTCAGCTTCGCCGTATCCTGCTCGAACCGCGGGCCGTCGCCGTAGAGATCGAATTCCATCTGCCGGAATTCCGGCGCCTCGCTCAGCAGGCAGATCGCCTCCTGCGTCAGATCGTTGGCGTAGACCAGAGAGCTGAACGATTTGACGGACATGACGCGGAACCGCTGCGCGGGATCCTTCTTTTCATATGTAAACATCCGCGAATCGATGCAGTTGTGGATCACGCGGCTGATCTTTTTCAGGTCGACGCCGTAGTCCTCCTCCACCTGACTGCGGAACCATTCGCTCACGAAAACGAGCTTGATATCATGCGTTTCCGCCGCCTCGAAGACCTCGCGCCACAGCGACATGCGCTCGTCGCTCGCCCGCTTCGCCTCGGCGATCTCCTCCGCGGTCTTGTAGTTGAATTTGCGCCGCTCCCAGGGCTGGATGTCGCTGCCGTGGCTCCAGATGACGAGCCGCACATCGTCCAGATGATTCTTCAGCACCGACCAGAGATACCGGTTCAGGAAGTGGACGCAGACCGTGCCGCAGTCGCCGTTTTCCAGCACGCTTTCCAGACGGCGCGCGTTCCCCTCGGTCACGTCGATGCCCTCGAACTCC
Source organism: uncultured Eubacteriales bacterium (assembly GCA_900321595.1). Classification (GTDB taxonomy): domain Bacteria; phylum Bacillota; class Clostridia; order Oscillospirales; family Acutalibacteraceae; genus UBA1081. Next base: position 4,294 of record ONWP01000003.1, on the reverse strand, counting down.
CGGTAACGGCTCTGCGCGTACATATTGACCGACAGCATATCCGTCAGCAGGCCATGCGCCTTATACCGCTGCAGCCGCTTGTGGACGAACATATACCGGTACAGATCGTCGTAGGCGGGGTAGTGATCGGCCAGCACCAGCGTCCCGGAGCGGGACAGGAACGGCACGACGTCGCTGTCCACGCCTTTGCCGGCGGTCACGCCGGTATACTCCCACGAACCGGGCCCGTTGACCCGGATCGACAGGGTGATGAACTTCGTCCCGGCGGGCAGCGCGGCCGTTACGGCGTTCGCGCCGGCCGCCGCGGCCTCGTCCAGCTTCTTCATCGCGCCGTCGTAAAAGCTGACGTGGTGCTCCACGTCCAGCTCGCCGGAGCCGGCGAACAGCACCGAGACCTGATCCGACGCGAAAAATTCCGTCGGCAGGAATTTCCTTCTGAATATGATGTAGACCGGCTTGCCGGGTCTGCGCTTGCTCGTCACCAGCAGGCGGCAGCCCTCCAGACGCACGTCCACGCCGGAAAGACGGCCGGCGACCATGCCCATCAGCTCCTGCGGCGTGAGGCGCAGCACGTCGTCCGACAGCTCCTCGCTGCGGATGCGCGCGCCGAGCGCGTCGATGCGCGCCGGGTCGACGCCCTGATCGGGCACGTAAAGATCGTGACAGGCGCCGTTGTCGCCGCCCATGCAGTAGTTGAATTCATCCGCGCAGTAGAAATCCCCCCGCGCTGTCTCTCCGGCGACGAAGGAGGCGTCCGCGCGCACGGCGTCGCCGAAGAACAGGCTGCGCCGCGGATCGAGCGTCCGGCAGGGCCGGTACGGCAGACTCCGGTCGGGTCCCGCCTCCGGCGTGAAGTACGCGTTTTTGCCGAAGCCCCGCTCCGGGCGGCAGCGCGTCAGCAGCGCCAGATCCGTCAGATAGCTTTCGCCGTAGAAATCGTCCGCCGTCATCACGCCGACCAGCTCGTCCGCCGGGATCGTCACGTCCGTCCCGTCGAAGAAGACGAGCGATTTGTTTTCGTAGGTCTGCCGGTCGAAATTCGCCCGGACGGCGTCCTTTTCCGCCTGCGTTTTCGCGTCCGAGAGGATCGTCACGCGCGGCAGCGCCCGGCGCATATCGACGCCGAAGACGAGCTGCGCGATCCTGCCGAGGCGATCCTCGCACAGGTGTTCGCGCAGGACCTTCCGAAGGCCCAGCAGCCGGTACCGCCGGTAGTCGTTTTCATCCCCGCAGTACGCGTCGAGCATGGCCCGCATCCGGTCGGCGCTGTCGGTGCAGATCGTCAGGTCGCCGAAGAGATCCCGGCAGCCGCGGGCGTAGTTGCCCACGCAGACCGTATTCGACGCCAGCAGCTCGAAGACGCGGCGCGCGAACATGGTCTGGCTCTGCCCGACGGAGTTCATATTGATATTGTAGTTGTAGCCTTTGTAGGCAATGTGGATGTCGTCGGGCTTGAGCGTGCCGACGATCTCGTTTTTATACTGAGACGGGAACGCATGCTCCGGTCTGGCGGAGCCCAGGTTCCGGTCGTAGATCTCCAGCCCCTTCCCCTGCCGGATGACGCGCGCGAAGTCGTCGAAGACGCGGCAGCGGTCCCGGTAGCGGTGATAATAGGCGCCCGCGAAGCAGAACTGATCCTTGCGGTCGTGGATCTCGGTCGGCTCGTGGATCAGCGGCTGCGCGCCGAAGTGCAGGAAGTACACGTTGTCGTGGCGCAGCGTCCGCTTGTAGCGCTCGATGCAGTCAAAATCAGTGGTGAAGACGTAATCCGCGCAGGACGCCGCGGACATGAACACGTCCGTATAGACGGGGTCCTCCTTGTTCCAGAAGACCACGGGAACGCCCCGTCCCCGGCAGTATTCGGTCAGCTCCAGCAGATCCTTCGAGCCGTTGGCGATCTTCTTGTACCAGCTGTTGTTTTTGCCGTTCCAGGCGGATTCGACAAACAGCAGATCGGGGCAAAACGCGTCGATCTGCGCCTGCCACTTGTCCCCCTCCAGCTCGAGGAGGTCGCACTCCGTGCGGAAATTGCCCAGCGTGAAGCCGTCCATGATCGCGGCGACCTTCAACTCCTTCAGCCGGCGGCATTCCGTATGAAAATATGTCCGCTCCGACGCCTGCTCGTCGAAGGTCACGCCCGATTCCGCCAGAAGCGTCTCCAGCGCCTGACGGCGCTGCCGCACGGCCAGCAAGGCCTCGTCCAATGCTCTCGTATTCATGTGCTCCCCCGTCAGGCGTGCCGCCGCTTGAATTCCCGCAGCGCCCGGTACGCCTTCAGCGCGACGCTGCCCGGCAGAGAATTCTCGATCCGGGCGAATTTATGCTTGAATTCCTCGTTTTCCGTCTTCAGCGCGTCCAGCTGCACCTGCGTGCGCCGGGCGTCCTTCCTGGCCTGCGTCAGCGCCTGCTCGGCCTGCGCGAGCGTCTCCCGGCAGGCGATCAGCTCCGCGAGAAGCGCGTCTCTGTCCGTTTCCATAGTTTCCCTCTTTTTCAGCAGTAGCGCTGCTGGTAATCCGCGAGCACCGGGACGAACGCCGCCCGCTGCTCGTTGGTCATGCCGTTGTACTCCCGGGCGAAGCCGCCGTAGGCCTTGACGATCTGATCGGGCGCGCCCTCGCCGACGAATCTGCCCTGATTGATCCAGACGACCCGGTCGCAGAACGTGGTCATGGTGGTGATGGCGTGGCTGACAAACACGATCGTCTTGCCCGCCTGCCGGAATTCGTCGACCTTCTCCAGACACTTGTCCGTAAAGGAGGAATCGCCCACGCTGAGCGCCTCGTCGATGATGAGGATATCCGGGTCGATGTGCACCGCGATGGCGAAGCCCAGCCGCGAGCGCATGCCGCTGGAGTAGGTCTTCACCGGCTGGTCGATGTGGATGCCGATGTCGGCGAATTCGATGATGTCCTTTTCGATCTGTCTGATCTGCTCCCGGCTGTAGCCCATGAGCAGGCATTTGAAGCGGATGTTGTCAACGCCGGAGAGCTGCGAGCGCATCCCGCTCGAGGCCGCCAGCATGCTGACCTCGCCGCGCACGTCCACGGTGCCGCCGGTGGGCGCCGTAATGCCCGTGATGATGCTCGCCAGCGTCGATTTGCCGCTGCCGTTGAGCCCCACGAGACCGACGCACTCGCCCCGGTTGAAGGTCACGCTCAGGTCGTCGAGCGCCCGGAAGGTCTTCACGCGGGTCTCCTTGAGGATCAGGCCGCGCAGCTTCTCCCCGAAGGACGAGTACAGCGTATAATCCTTGACGATGTGGCTGCAGATCACAGCCGGCGTCTTTTCCAGCGACATATGCGTCCCTCCCTTACAGCGTGTCGATGAACCGGTAGCGGAACTTCTGCAGGAGCGAGCAGCCCACAAACAGCATCGTGAGGGTGATCGCCCAGAAGATCAGTCCCGGAACGAGATTCTCCCGGAACTGCCAGCCGTACAGGATCGTGTTCCGGTAGCCGTTGAGGATATAGGCAAAGGGGTTCACGGTCATGAGCAGCTGCAGGAGACGGCTGTCCTTCGCCGGCTCCCACATGACCGGGGAGATGAAGAACAGGAAGCGCAGGATCGTATTCATAAAATTGTGGAAATCCCGGAACAGCACGTTGATCGTCGCCGCGATCAGGCCGTAGCCCAGGATGAACGCCGTCGAGGCAAAGATATAGTACGGCAGGAGCCAGACGCTCAGCGAGACCGGCGTGCCGGTGACCAGCAGCACGATAAAGACGATGACCATCGAGCACAGATGCGTGATGAGGTTCGCCGCCACGGTCTTGGCGGGCACCACCGACATGGGGAACTTCATGCGCTTGAGCACGTCCGCGAAGTTGATGACGGACAGATCGGCGCCCAGCATGGCCTGATTCATATAGTACCAGCAGATGATGCCGATGACCAGCCAGACGATATAGGGCACGCCGTTCATGTCGTTGCCCCGGCGCAGACCGATGGCGAACACGAACCAGTAGACCAGCACCTGGAACGCCGGATTCAGGAAATTCCACAGGAAGCCGAAGAAGGTACCGCCGTGCTGGTTTTTCAGCTCATACCAGGCCAGACGGAACAGGCGCACCTTGTTGTCCCACAGCTCGGCGCACACATTTGCGAAGGATCTGAACAATGCTCTCAACCTCTGTCAGTCGGCGCCGCGGCCCGGCGCTGACACAAATTTTACCCTCCGGCAGGGAAATTAAAGCTCTGTTAAATGAACCGGCCGGATAATCTGACTATACAATGGATCGATCATAAATTATAGCATCGGACGCGCCGTTTGTCAACGGCAGGGCGTATCTCCGGG
>ONWP01000046.1 GCA_900321595.1 uncultured Eubacteriales bacterium | reverse complement strand
TCCACATCCAGGACAGTCAATGAGTACTACGTTGTGACGCAGCAGGTTCCCGGCGGCGTTGCGGTCAGAAACGCGCCGACCGGAAACGGTGACCGCGTTTCATCGCTTGCCTATCAGTCGATTCAGCTGGTAAAATCGACCGGGCGAAACGTGAACGGCTCGCCGTGGGTTCTTCTCAACACCGGCAATTACGTTTATGCTGAGAATTTAACGCTGTTTTCTTCCTATTCGCCGCAGATCAAAGCGTTTCAGTCCTCTGCCTCTAATGTTTCTCAACGTTACATGATCACGCCGACGGCCGGCGATCGCACGGCTGTGCGCCTCGAACCGTCAGAGGGCAACAACGTCTGCGCCTATCTGAATAAGGGGAGCGTCATTGCGGTATCCGCACAGGGCAGGAATACTGCCGGCGCGGCATGGCTGCGCACAAGCGACGGATACTATATTCGTATGAGTGAGGCGACTGTTACGCAGCAGCCTGTTTCCATCAGCGGTATTTCCCGTACCACTGTGACCGGCGCGTATCAGGCGACGCCGCTCGCGGACGCGCAGTCCACCGGCAGCAAAACGGCAACCGTCAACGCGTCGGGTCTCAATCTGCGTGATTATCCGACTACCGGTAACGTGATCCTTGTGCTGCCGCGCGGCGCGAAGGTGACCGTTTCCAGGACGGCCTCCGGCTGGGCGCTCGTTTCGTACAACGGCAAAACCGGCTGGGCCTCGATGGACTATCTGGTTATGGATCAGAGCTCCGCGCAGTGGGATCTTGGCGACGTCAACATGGATGGCCGCGTCACCGCGGGCGACGCGCGTCTGGCGCTTCGGTTTTCCGCTAAGATGGAAGATTTGTCTGCCGCGCAGGTGAAGCTCGCCGATTTTAATGCCGACGGCAAGGTGCAGGCAAATGACGCGAGACTGATCATGCGGCTGTCAGCGAGGATTCTTGTTCTTTGATAATTCGATTATAAGATTCATTCCATCTTCCTGTGTTAAGTTTTTAATCGGGTGATAGATTTGAATATTGCTTATATGCTCAAGCCGAAGCAGAGCGTTGCATATTTGTATAGTGATTACACCGTGCGGCAGTCGCTTGAAAAGATGAATCATTACGGTTATACCGCGATCCCGGTTATCAGTCGAGAAGGAAAGTACGTCGGTGTTGTCAGCGAAGGCGATTTTCTGTGGTATCTGACAGGTTTGGTTCGAAGCGGCGCTCTCTACAATGAGCGGGAGCTTGAGAAACAGCCGCTTTCAGCGGTGAAACTCCGAAACCGGATCAGCGCCGTCAGCATTACAGCCGACCCGGATACGCTGATCGATACGGCCATGCGGCAGAACTTTGTGCCCGTAGTCGATGATTTGGGTTCCTTTATCGGCATCGTTACGAGAAAAGATATTATCAAAAGATTGAGCGACAAAGCGGGGGTATCTCACAAATGAATTTCTGTGATTCCGTTCGCTGTCATAACGGATCGTTTCGTATTATGCTTGTGGGCGATGTCCACGAGCATTTTGATTATGCGGGCGACGGTCAGCGTCAGTACAATGATTATGTTCGATTGATGGACGCTGCGCTTGTACAGGAAAAGCCGGATCTCGTTGTGATGATGGGGGATATCGCAAACGCGGACGGTCCGGCGCGCCTGCGTGTGACGATCGAAAACGCAGTTGCGCCGATCACGCGGCACAAAATCCCGTTTGCGGTCATTTTCGGAAACCACGACGGTGAATCCGGCATGCCGCAGAAGGAGCACGCGAAGCTCTATCGAAACATGCCGTACTGCGTTTTTCAGGCGGAAGATGCTGTAATCGGCTTTAGAGATGATTACTTCCTTCCTTTGGTGGACGAAGCGGGAAACGCGGTCTTCGGTTTCTGGTTTTTGAATTCCGGCTCAGGCGGCGGGGAACGCTCGGTTTACGCGTATATGACACGGGAACAGCTGAAATGGTATGAGGACGTTTCGGCAGAATTGAAAACGCGGTACGGCGCCGCGTTTCGCACGATGGTTTTTCAGCATATTCCTGTGATCGAGGAATACCGGCTGACGAAACGCGTCGGTCCGCTTTCCATACTTTATGACGGTGTAAAAGGTCTGAACTGGACAAAAGGAAAATACTTCCGTTTAGATAAGAAAAAAGCCTCCGGTTATCTGGGGGAGGCTCCGGCAACGCCGGATATCAATTCCGGTCAATTTGACTCCTGGGTCCAGACAGGAAACGTCCTGGCGGCTTTTTTCGGCCACGATCACATGAACGATATCGTCGGAAAAGTGGACGGCATTACGCTCGGTCAATGCAAAACGGCCGGTTTTCGTCCATACGGCGACGGCCTTCAGCAGGGCGTGCGCATAATAGACCTTGATCTGAGCGGAACCGAGCCGCAGATGCAGACGCGTATGGTGCGATACCGCTCATTCTACGGGCGGGACTGCGAATCCGTTCGCGGCATGACGCGGTATCTGCCCGATCGGTGGAGCACGAAGATCGACGTCCTCGTTCAATATGTTCTGCCGTTCTCTGCCGCGGTTGCCGGCGCGTCTTTCCTCGCAAAGAAAATATTCCACGGGTAATCGGCCGGGGGATCCGATCGAAACGAAACGCGGTTTCCGGTCGACGGGTCACAAAATGCGATTTTGTGTGAAAACAGTGCGATCGGCGTTTTCTCAGAGCTGCCGTATTTTCGGTCTCCGACCAGAGGATGCTGCCGGGAAGCGAACTGCACACGGATCTGATTGCTTCTGCCGGTCATCAGACGGATCCGAAGAAGGGACAAACCTTGCGCAAACGCCTCCGTCCGGTATGTCAGCTGCGCCTGCTTTACGCCCTTTCTCTGACGCTCCACGACGAAAACTCTTCCTGAACGGCTGTCTTTAAAGAGCAGATCCGTCAGCTCACCGGAACCTTGAAGCTCGCCGTGCGCGATCGCGAGATACTCTTTTTCAAGCGTACGCGATGCGATCTGCCGGCTCAGATCGGCCGCGGCTTCCCGAGTGCAGGCATATACCATCACGCCGCCGACATCCCGATCCAGACGATGCACGCACCAGACCGTCCGGCCGGTCTGTTCCGTCAATGACGACACCATATTCTGCCGCGTCGCGTGTGACTCGCTCAGCAAACCGGCCGGTTTCAGACAAACGATGTAGTCATGCGTTTCATGTATGATTTGAAGCAATGAACTCGCCTCCCGGGTCATCATATCATGATCCGGATCGGATTTCAACGGAATTTCCTATTGAAAACAGAAAGATAATCCGTTATAATAACTTCGATATCGTGAAAGGAGCGTGTTTCTTCGTGGGCAAACTCAACAAAATCGACAACGCCGCAGAGAACAAAGGAAAGGGAATCGAGACCATCTGGCAGTTTGTGAAGTTCATCTT
>ONWP01000152.1 GCA_900321595.1 uncultured Eubacteriales bacterium | reverse complement strand
CGGCGTCCCCCTCGGCCGAAGCGGGACCACGAACCTTATCAAGGTGGAGACGGTGAAGTAAAGAAACGCGGGCGCGGTAAACAATACTTGATCTTGACACTTCTGCTTTGATCCGGCAGAAGTGTCTTTTTGTTACTGCCGCAAAGCGGACGTTTTTGATCTGCTGCCCTGCGGGCGCCTCTTTGATCTCCCCGGCAGAATGGCAGTTTAAAAGGCTTAAAAATACGGACGAAAAACTTTTTTCAAAAAAACTAATGACAAATCCCGAAAAGTGTGTTATAATATAATGTAACATTATTTTTCACGGGAGAGAATACTATGATCTTTTTGGAAAATCTGCGCTCAAAGCTGGAAAGCTATAAGCCGAAAATAAAGGAGCTCGCCGAGGTGTTCGATATCGAGAACTCCAAGGAGCGTGTTGAGGAGCTGCATAACAAGGCCGCCGAGCCCGGCTTCTGGGACGATCTCGAGAACTCGCAGAAGGTCCTGCAGGAGACCCGCACCCTCGAGGCAAGGCTCGAGAAATACGATAAGCTCACACAGTCCGCCGAGGACATCGAGGTAATGCTGGATATGGCCGCCGAAGAGGACGACGAGAGCATGATCTCAGACATCGAGGCCGAGCTTTCCTCCCTTGCCGAGCAGGTGGATGCCCTGACCCTTGCATCCCTGCTGACCGGCGAATACGACAAGAACAACGCTATCCTCAATTTCCATTCCGGAGCCGGCGGCACCGAGGCTCAGGACTGGAACGAGATGCTCTACCGTATGTATACCCGCTGGGGCGAAGCTCACGGCTTCAAGGTTAATGTACTGGATGTGCTGGAGGGCAGCGAAGCAGGGATGCAGTCCGCATCTATCGCTATCGAGGGCGAGAACGCCTACGGATATCTGAAAGGCGAGGCCGGCATACACCGACTTGTGCGTGTATCGCCCTTCGACTCTCAGGGCAGAAGACATACGTCCTTCGCAGCAGTTGACGTAATGCCCGACCTTCCCGAGGATGTGGAGATCGACATCCGTCCCGAGGACATCGAGATGCAGGTATACCGTTCTTCGGGCGCCGGCGGTCAGCATATCAACAAGACCTCCTCGGCTGTGCGTCTGATACACAAGCCCACCGGCATCGTGGCTGCCTGCCAGACACAGCGCTCCCAGTTCCAGAACCGTGACTACGCTATGCGTATGCTGAAAGCCAAGCTGCTGGAGATCAAGCTGCAGCAGAATCTGGAAAAGATCGAGGACATCAAGGGCGTTCAGAAGGAGATCGCCTGGGGCGCCCAGATCCGCTCCTACGTCTTTATGCCCTATACCATGGTCAAGGATCACCGCACCGGCTATGAGACCGGCGACGTCAACGGCGTCATGGACGGCGATCTGGACGGCTTCATCCACGCGTATCTCAAGATGCAGGCCAATGAGAAGCTGTCCGCCGACGCGCAGTAACAGAGAATAACGCATTTGAATTTAAAGAGAGGGAACACCGCGTTTCATGGCGAATAACACAAAGAAAAAACCGGCGGCTTCCGCTTCCGGAAAAAAGCAGACGGCGGCAAAGCAATCGGCCGCGAGATCCGGCGCGAACGCTTCCCGGTCGCGATCCGCGTCCGGCGCCGCGGCGAAAAAGCCCGCCGCCAGGACGACGAAGCAGAAGCAGGAGGAGCTTGCCCGCATCGAGGCCGAGCGCATCGAGAACGCGAATAAACGGGTCCAGCGCGCCGCGCTGGGCGTGTGCGTCGCCGCGCTGCTCATCGGCTGTGTGGTCTTCATTCCGGCGAAGGACGGCACGCCCTGGTTCATGGTGCGGTCGATCTTCTTCGGGATGCTGGGCTACGCGGCTTTCGGTCTGCCCTTTGTCCTTTTATACGTCAGCATCCGGGCCGCGCTTCAGAAACTGCGGTTCTCGATGAATTCCAAGCTCGTCGCGTCGATCATCCTGGCGTTTCTCGTTATGGGACTCGGCTACGTGATCACCCGCGCGCCGGAGACGGTCGATTTCAATATTGCCGTGACGAAGCAGTTTCACGCCTATCGCAACGGCGAGGGCTTCGGCTGGGGCGCGGTCGGCGCGATCATCGGCGAGGGGCTGATGCGCCTTTCCGACTCGAAGATCCCCGCGGTCTGCATTCTGATCATCGCGTCATTCGTGGACGTGATGATCCTGACCGGCAGCACCATGAAGGGACTCGTCACCGGCGTGCAGAATACGGCCGAGCGGGCCGGGCAGTACGCGGAGCCCGCGCCGGATCCGGTGCAGTACGAAGGCGGGCGGCAGGAAAAGGTCGCCGTCGCCAGAAGACGCATCCGGCGCGAGACGGAGCCGGCGGACGACGTGATCGATCCGGATGAACCGATGGACGAGGAGATCGAGGTCGTGTTCGGCCGCGGCAGAAAGACGGCCGGCAAAACGCAGAAAAAAGCCGAAGAACCGCCGGCGGAGCCGCAGACGCCGCCGTGGGAAGAACCGGGACCGCCCGCTGACGGCGTGGATCCGGAGATCACCGCCGTTTTCGGCCGGGAGCACGTTCTGATCGACAACGAGACCGGCGAGGTGACGCCCGTCAAGGTGCCGGTCAGCCCGATTCCGATCCAGCCGACCGCCTACGTGCAGACGGACGCCGGGCAGCAGCCCGACGCCGAGCCGGAGAAGAAAAAACTGCGTCCCGAGGAGATCGCTGCGGCGCAGCAGGGCGTCGCGGATGAGATCGAATCGCAGCCGGAGCCGGAGCCGGAATACGTCATCCCGGATATCGAGCTGCTGCGCAAGCCCGTCAAGAATCCCGGCGCGGCTTCGCAGGCCGATCTGCGCGCGACCGGCGAGAAGCTCATCGCGTGTCTGAACAACTTCAACGTCAACGCCACGGTCACGGGCATCGTGCCCGGCCCCGCCGTCACGCGCTATGAGGTGACGCCCGGCCCCGGCGTGAAGATCAGTAAATTCACAGGGCTCGCGGACGATATCGCGCTGGGACTGGCCGCGCCGGCCGCCGTGCGTATCGAAGCGCCCATTCCCAATAAATCCGCCATCGGCATCGAGATCCCCAACCGGGGCAGAACGACCGTCACCATGCGTGAGATCGTGGACAGCGACGTGTACCGCCGCGCCAAGAGCGTACTCAACGTGGCGCTGGGCAAGGACATCGCCGGCAACGTCATCTGCGCGGATCTGGCGAAGATGCCGCATCTGCTGGTTGCCGGCACCACCGGCTCGGGCAAATCGGTCTGCCTCAACGCCATGATCGTGAGCCTGCTCTACAACGCCGGCCCGCAGGAGGTCAAGCTGGTGCTGATCGACCCGAAGCAGGTGGAATTCTCCGTCTACAACGGGGTGCCGCACCTGCTGGTGCCCGTGGTCTCCGACGCCAGAAAGGCGGCGGGCGCGCTCGGCTGGGCGGTCTCGGAGATGCTCAACCGGTATAACATGCTCAATGAACTCGGCGTGCGCGACATTGACGGCTACAATGAGGTCTGCAAACAGGACGACAGCCTGAAGCCCATGAGCCGCATCGTCATTATCATCGACGAGCTCAGCGACCTGATGGCCGTGGCGCCCGGAGACGTGGAGACGTCCATCATGCGTCTGGCGCAGATGGCGCGCGCGGCGGGCATGCATCTGGTCGTGGCGACGCAGCGCCCGAGCGTGGACGTGATCACAGGTCTGATCAAGGCCAATATCCCGTCGCGGATCGCGCTGACCGTCGGCTCCCAGGTGGATTCCCGGACGATCATCGACATGGCCGGCGCCGAAAAGCTGCTGGGACTGGGCGATATGCTGTTCCTGCCCATGGGCATGAGCAAACCGCAGCGCATCCAGGGCTGCTATCTGTCTGATTCCGAGATCGAGCGCGTCGTCTCCTTCGTGAAGGAGCAGGGCGGGCAGAACGAATATTCCGATGAGATCCAGTCCGAGATCGAGAAGCAGGCGCTGAACACGCAGGTCAAGAAGGGATCCCGCGACGTGGAGCCCGTCAGCGACGGCAGCGACAAGGATCACGATCTGGTGATGAAGGCGGCGGAGCTGATGATCTCGAATCCGGAAAAGGCCTCGGTTTCCTCGATCCAGCGCTATCTGAGCCTGGGCTACGCCAAGGCGGGACGCATCATGGATACCCTCGAGGAGATGGGCGTCGTGGGGCCGACGATGGGCTCCAAGCCCCGCAAGGTGCTGATGACGAAAGCGCAGTGGTATGAGCTGTGCGCCGCGCAGTCCGCGCCTGTTTCCGGTGAAAACGAGAGCGATGAGGAAGTCTGAATCCGATAAGCCGCGCGGGACAAAGCGTTTTCCCGCCCGGTATCTTCTCTATATCACCGCGGTCGTCGCGCTGGTGCTGGTCATTGTGATCGTCACCTATTCCGGCGGAAAGGTGCTGCCGTCCTGGGACGATATCTTCCACAGCGCTGACGTGGGGCCGGAGGACGTTTCCGCGCACAGCGATCCCGACACGCTGACCGCGTATTTCATCGACGTGGGGGAAGGGGACTGTACGCTGTTCGTCAGCGGCGGACAGAGCCTGCTGATCGACTCCGGCGAGAAGGAATACGCCGGGCGCGTCGTGACGACCATTCAGGATCTCGGCGTGAAAAGGCTCGACTACGTGATGGTGACCCACGCGCATTCCGACCACATGGGCGGCATGTCCGCCATTATGAAAAAATTCGAGGTCGGCAAGGTCATTCTCGGACACGATCCCACCCGTGTGCTGGCGCCCTATTACCTGGGCTTTTTGGAAGGGCTTAACGCGGACGATCTGGAGGTGGAGGAAGTCGGTCCGGGCGCGGAATTCACCTTCGGAAACGCGCGGTGCTGCATCCTTGCGCCCATCGAGACCAGCGACAATGAGAACGACAACTCGCTGATCTCGACGATCTCCTTCGGCAATATGACGTATCTGATGATGGGCGACGCGGAGCTGGCGGAGGAGGAAGCGCTGATGAAGGCGTATCCCGATCTGCGCGCGACGGTCATCAAGCTGGGGCATCACGGCAGCAATACGAGCTCGTCCGAGGCGTTCCTCCGGTGCGTCGATCCGCAGGTCGCGATCATTTCCTGCGGCGATCCCAAAAACGGGCATCCGTCCGAGGAGACGGTGCAAACGCTGAAGTCGATGGATGTGCCGTATTATTCGACCTACGCGTGCGGCACGATCACACTGATTTCCGGCGAAAACAGTTACGTCGTCAAACAAGAACACTGACAGCGGTCTGACCGCAGAAATACACGGGAGGTTATCGCTTCATGAACTGTCCGATTTGCAAAGCGAGGCTGCGCGAGGGCAGCAACGTCTGTCCGGGCTGCGGCCGCGTCATCACGGCCGCGGATCGCACGCGCCTTTCCGAGCTGCCGCCCAACGACGACACCTTCGGCGACATTGACGACGTGTTCGGCGAAACGCCGGCCGCGGATGACGTCAAACGGTTCCGTCCCAGACCGAGAAGCACGGCGCCCGGCGCCGGATATACGCGCCCGAGCGGCGATCCCACCCGTCCGATGGGCTCGATCCCCGTGAACAATCGCCGGGAACCGGAGCGGTTCTCCTACGACCCGGACGTGCAGACGGATATCTATATGCGCACATACTACGGCATGGAGTCTCCGCTGCCGCAGGAGGACGTGTATGAGCAGCGGCCCTATAAGCCGCAGCCGACGCAGCGTCCGCCCGCGCAGCCGCAGAAACCGGCCGGCGGCGACAGCACGGAATATGTGGTCGTCAAGCCGAAGATGAGCAGCGGCGCGAAGGTCGGGATCGTCGTCGGGATCGTGCTGGTGGTCGCGATCGTCATCGGCGTGTCAGTCGTGTTCGGCAAACGCGGCAAAACGGAGCCGGAACCGGTCTCAGTCGAGCAGACCGCCGTCACGCTGATCCGGGAAACCACGACCGCGGACAATCGGCCGAAGCCCGGCTATTACCGCGTTATTTCCGAGGACCCGGCGCCTGTATACAACGCGCATACCGGAGGAACGGTGACGTCCTCCGTGAAAAAGGATACCGTTCTGCTCATCACGCAGATCCGCGGCGACAGAGGCAAGACGGAGGAGTTCCGCAACAGCTACGGACAGCTCTATTCCGGCTGGATCAACCTCTCCGATCTCGAGGCTTCCGGCTCTGAGGAGGAGTACACCGGCGAGGGCACGCTCGAGGAGGCCGTCGCGAATGACCCGACCGGCGAATTCACCGTAGTGGTGTCGGATGAAAACGACGGCAAGCTGAACGTCCGTTCCGGCCCCGGTACGGAAAACAACGTCCTCGGCACGCTTGACGACGGCGACGTCGTCATCGTCGACGACGTGCAGGACGGCTGGGCGCACGTCAGCGAAGGCCCCGTCACCGGCTGGGTCTCCGCGAATTACCTGGAGAAGAACAGCTAAAGCCGGAAAAACAGAAGAAAAACTCAAAAAAACAGCAAAAAACGGTGCGTTGCCTCTTGCAATGCGCCGTTTTGCGTGGTATAATTTCACGGCAAAACTCATGCGAGCGGATTTTGGCGGTCCTGCGCGTTCCGCGTCCCGACAGAAAAAGACGCTCGCAGCGGTTAAAACAAGGAGGAAAGAAAATGGCAGTTGTATCAATGAAACAGCTCCTGGAGGCCGGCGTACATTTCGGTCACCAGACCAGAAGATGGAATCCCAAGATGGCGCCCTATATCTTCACGGAGCGCAACGGGATCTACATCATCGACCTGCAGAAGACGGTCAAAAAGCTTGAGGACGCTTATATGTTCGTCCGCGAGCTCGCCGAGAACGGCGACGAGATCCTCTTCGTCGGCACCAAGAAGCAGGCTTCCGATTCCATCAAGGAAGAGGCCGAGCGCTGCGGCATGCCCTACGTCAACGCCCGTTGGCTCGGCGGTATGCTCACCAACTTCGCGACCATCAAGCTCAGAGTCAAGCGTCTTGCCCAGCTCAAGAGCATGGAAGAGGACGGCACGTTCAACCTGCTGCCCAAGAAGGAAGTCGCCAAGCATCGCCTGCAGATCGAAAAGCTTGAGAAGTACCTGGGCGGCATCACCCAGATGCGCAGAATGCCCGCGGCCATGTTCATCGTGGATCCCCGCAAGGAACGCATCGCCGTCGCTGAGGCCAAGAAGCTGAATATCCCCATCGTCGCCATCGTGGACACCAACTGCGATCCCGACGAGATCGACTACGTCATCCCCGGCAACGACGACGCCATCCGCGCGGTGAAGCTGATCGCCGGCGCTATGGCCGACGCCGTCATCGAGGGCAAGCAGGGCGAGCAGAACGCTCCCGCTGCCGAGGCCGCTCCCGCGGCTCCCGTCGCGGAGGCCGCCGAGGCTGCCGCCGAATAATCAAAGGAGGATCTGACTTATGGCAATCACCGCTGCAGACGTAAAGGCGCTGCGTGAAAAGACCGGCGTCGGCATGATGGAGTGCAAGAAGGCGCTCGCCGAAGCCGACGGCGATATGGAAAAGGCCGTAGACATCCTGCGTGAGAGAGGCATGGCCGTCGCCGCCAAGAAGGCGTCCCGCGCCGCCGCCGAGGGTCTCGTGCTGGCTGTCACCGAGGGCGACGCGACCGTCGTCGTCGAGGTCAACTCCGAGACCGACTTCGTCGGCAACAACGAGCAGTTCCGCGCGTTCGTCACCGACGTCGCCAAGACCATCCTCGCCAAGCGTCCCGCGGACGTTGACGCGCTGATGGAGACCGAGTATCTCGACACCGGCAAGACCGTCAACGACGCGCTGCAGGAGCTGATCCTGGTCATCAAGGAAAACATGAAGGTTCGCCGCTTCGTCGTCATCGAGGGCAAGGTCGTCACCTACATCCACGGCGGCGGCACTGTGGCCGTGGCCGTCAAGTTCGACACCGACGCCGACGCGTCTGATCCCGCGTTCATCGAGATGGGTAAGGACGTCGCGATGCAGGTCGCCGCGATGAACCCCGAGTACCTCGCCGCGTCCGACATCCCGGCCGAGGAGCTTGCGAAGATGAAGTCCATCACCATCGACAGCGCACTCAACAAGCCCGATACGCTGCCGAAGCCCATCCTGAATAAGGTCATGAGCAAGGTTCTTGAGGCGGGCG
>ONWP01000037.1 GCA_900321595.1 uncultured Eubacteriales bacterium | reverse complement strand
GTGGCCGTGGCCGTCAAGTTCGACACCGACGCCGACGCGTCTGATCCCGCGTTCATCGAGATGGGTAAGGACGTCGCGATGCAGATCGCCGCGATGAACCCCGAGTACCTGGCCGCTTCCGATATCCCGGCGGAAGAGCTGGCGAAGATGAAGTCCATCACCATCGACAGCGCGCTCAACAAGCCCGACACCCTGCCGAAGCCGATCCTGAACAAGGTCATGGCGCGCGTGCTCGAGGCGGGCGTCCTCAGCGCTGAGGATCAGGCCGCTTACGAGGCGGAGAAGAACAACAAGTTCCTCTTCAACTTCCTGTCCAAGGAAGGCATCGCCGCCATCGCGCAGGTCGCCGTCTCCGGCAAGGAAGAGTACGTCGGCGACATGATCTTCACCAAGGCGATCGAGGGCCGCATCGCGAAGCAGATCAAGGAGATCTGCCTGCTGGAGCAGACCTTCGTCAAGGACGACAAGATCAACGTCGGCCAGTACGTCGCCAACTGCGCCAAGGCCATGGGCAAGAACGTCGCGATCGAGTGCTTCGTCCGCTATGAGAAGGGCGAGGGCATCGAGAAGCGCGTGGACGACTTCGCCAGCGAAGTCGCCGGCATGATGAAGTAAGATCATTCCGATCCGTATCCCGCAGCCGCAAGGCCGCGGGATTTTTGCGTCTTTCGGACAAAAAAAGAGCGCCCGCCCGGTCGGACAGACGCTCTTGAAAACGATCCTCAGTTGGTCGAGGTGGGGAAGTAGGGGCGCAGCGCGCCGGCGACGGCGCTGATGGGCATCGTCTGCAGGTAGACTCTGCCGGGGCCGGAGACGACTGTATTGAACAGGCCTTCACCGCCGAACAGCGCGTTTTTCACGCCGGGTACGGTCACGATATCCATCTTGCAGCTGGCGTCCATGGCGGCGAGATAGCCGGTGTCAACGATGAGCTGCTGGCCGTCCTGCAGCTCATATTCCTGCACATGGCCGTCCAGCTCGACGAAGGCTGTGCCGCTGC
The DNA here is from genome assembly GCA_900321595.1 of uncultured Eubacteriales bacterium. GTDB lineage: Bacteria > Bacillota > Clostridia > Oscillospirales > Acutalibacteraceae > UBA1081. Next base: position 4,142 of record ONWP01000037.1, on the reverse strand, counting down.
CGGAAAGCCTCTGCATGATGAAGCCTTCGCCGCCGAACAGACCGGCCTTGAAGCGCTTCTGGAAGTGGACGCTCAGCTCAACGGAGGCTTCGCTGGCGAGGAAGCCGTATTTCTGCACGATCATGGGACGATCGGGCGTGATGTGAAACGCGCGGATCTCGCCCGGGAAGCTGGACGCGAAAGCGATCACGCCGTTGCCGCCTCTGGCGGTATAGAGATTCTGGAACATGGATTCGCCGCTGAACATGCGGCCGAACATCTTGCCGATGCCGCCGGTTCCCTTGGTCTCCATCTTCATGTTGGGGCTCATCCAGGACATCGCGCCGCGCTCGGTGATGAGCGTTTCGCCGTCATTGACCTTGCAGATGACTACCGGTAAGGAATCGCCTATGATATCGTAAGTCATATCTTTCTTCCTTTCTTTCTGGCGTTTGTATCAATATTATACTTGATTCTGTGTGAAAAAGCAATGATTAAAAAGAAAAAACCTCTCCGGTCTGGAGAGGTTTGTATCGCTGACGGATTACTTGTAGGTCACGTTGTAGATCTTCATCGTATTGATCAGGAAGCCGGTGCCGCTGATGCCGATGATGGCAGCCTTGACGTCCGCGGAGATATCATAGTTCATGATCTGCTCCAGAGACTCGACCTTCAGCGATTCGGTATCGAAGACGAGCGTCGCGGTGCAGTCCACCAGGTTCAGATCAAAGCTGTTGACTTTAACCACGCTGATGCCGGCGAGCGTCTCATCGATAGAAGCCTTGGACAGGGGGCTGAACATACCGCCGACGTTGCTGGGCGCGGTGGTCGCGCCGGGCTCTGCGGGCTGAGAGTTCTTCTCGTCGTTCAGGGTGATGACGATGGTCGTCTTGCCGCCGTTCTCCGTCATGGAAGCGCTCTTGATCGCGCTGACGTCGGTCAGCAGGCAGCCCCTCGTGTTGTCGATGATCGGGATCTGGGCGGCGTCGTCTCTCTGCTGCTCCTCCGCCTTGTCCTCAGTCGTCAGGAAGCCGTTGATGACAGGCTGCAGAATGGAGGCCAGAGCGCCCATATCCAGCTTGTCCTTCGGCAGATCCTGATATTCCTTCTTGGTGTAGGTCGCGACCTCAGCCTTGAGCTTATCCATGACCTCGGTGTACTTGTCCAGGATCTCCTGATAGTTCGCCGTGTCAGCCGGAGGGGTCGCGTCGCCGCCGCCGTTGTTCGCATCGGTGCCTGCGTTGCCGCCGTTGTTCGCGGGCGCCGCGGCGTTGCCGCCATTGCCGCCGTTGTTGGCAGGCGTCGCGCTGTTGCCGGGCGCGACTGCAGCGGTGCCTGCGGTGAGCTGCGTCATCTTATACGTGGTCAGCACTGTGCAGACAGAGCAGATGCAGATCGCTAATACGGCGATCACCGAAACGATCCGGGAGAGGACCGGGGAATCATATTCGTGGCTTCTTTTCATGTTCGAGGCTACCCCTTTCAAAACTATACAATGCATAGTAATATACAGCAGGACGCTGCTTGTACTAAATTTACACCATATTGATGAAAAAGTCAAGACGGAAATTGTGTTATTCGTAACTTTTCACCGCCTTGACATAAAAATGTAACATTTTATTTAATGCTTGACGAAAAAAGCGCGCCGGATGTATTATATAGATGTATCATTACAGGGGCGAGGTGACGCGCATGCATTCAGATCTGATCATCAACGTCGGGTGTATAAAAGACGTCCCGGTTGAGAGACAGCTTCGTCTGTTCGCCGAAACAGGGTTCAACGGCGTCTTTTTTGACTGGTCGCGGGACCGCATGCCGGATCCGTTCGTGCCGGTCGCGCGGCGGCTTGGGCTTCGTGTACAGTCGCTGCACGCGCCGTTTTACGGGATGGACGACGTGTGGCACGACGGCGGCGAGGACAAAGCGCGGCTGATGCTCGACGATCTGCTCGCCTGCGTGGACAGCTGCGCCGCGTGTCAGGTGCCGTTGATGATCTGTCACTGCATCATCGGCATGGATAATCACAGCCCGAACGCGCTCGGCCTTGCCCGGCTGCAGCCGGTGGTCGAATACGCGGCGCGGTTCGGCGTGACGATCGCGTTTGAGAACACGGAGGGCGAGGAGTATCTGGCGGCGGTGCTGGCGCGCTTCGGCGGCATGCCGAACGTCGGCTTCTGTCTGGACACCGGCCACGAGATGTGCTACAATGAGCGCCGCGACCTGCTGGCGCGTTACGGGAAGTATCTGGTCAGCACACATCTGAACGACAATCTGGGACGAACGGGCGAAGAGATCACCTTTTTCGACGACAGCCACATGCTGCCGTTTGACGGGACCGCGGACTGGAACCGGATCGCCGGGCGGCTGCACGACTGCGGCTTTGACGGCGATCTGACGTATGAGTTCGTGCGGGGAAACCGGCCGCACCGGCATACGAACGACCGGTATCTCGCCATGTCTGACGAGGAATACGTGCGTCTCGCCTTCGAGCGCTGCGAGCGGTTTCGCCGGATCTTCGACGGATCCTGAAAAACAGGACGACCGGCCCCGCGGCCGGCCGTTTTTCTTCGGATGGAGCTGTTACGCGGTCGCGGTCTCCGCGGGCTGTAACGCGTAGAAGCCAAGCGCGCTCAGCTTCACGCCGGTGCCGCTTTGCCGCAGAAGCGTGTCGCCGCCGTTTATGATATGCGTAAAGCATTCCTGGACGGCGCTTTCGATCACGGGTCCGGTGAGGGCGCTCAGCGCGTCGGTGATGGTATCGCCGCCGGGGTTTGCCGCGTAGGTCAGCGTCGTCGCGGCGGTGGCGGTTGTGATATCCACCGTGCCCGAGCGCGACGCGACCACGCTGCCCGCCGTCTCAAACTCACACTTGAACGGCACGACGCTCTGGCTGATCGGCAGATCCAGCCGGAATGTGACGGCGAATAACCCGACGAGCTCCTTCTGCCGGCAGGTAAGGTGAAGACCTGCCTCGTCGACCTCGGCGAACAGCGTATACTCGCCGTCGTCGGACGTGCGCGGGAAAAACGCGTTGATGCAGCGGACGCCGTCTATTTCTGTGCCGTTGGCCGCGATATCCGCTTCAAGGAGCCGGTAGTTGCAGGTATACAGCAGGTTGACCGCGTCCTTGTAATCGGCGATCGGCTCAAGCAGCTCCCTGGCCGCGGCGTAATCCGCCTGATCCATCAGCTTTTTTGCCTTGTTGTAATCGCCGGAGGTGCAGCCGGCAAAGGTCAGAAGCAGCGTCATCGCCATGATCGCCGCCAATACAGATTTTATTTTATTCATAAAATCAACCCCTTTCTTTTAGTTTACTCGATTTCAGCCGAAAAGTAAAGAGAGAAAACCTGAAAGCTTAATGATCGCTTATGCGTATAATCAATGCAAAATCATAGTTTTATGGCTTGAAACAGCGTATGACCTGTGGTATAATTCCCTTTGATATATCATACCGCTTTGAAGGAGGATGTTGAATATGTCTGATAACTATACGCCGAATAACGGTTCGTATTCGCAGGGACAGACCTACGGGCAGCCGAATAACCGGCAGTATACGCCGGTGCCGCAGTACGGACAGCAGAGCTACGCGGGTCAGCAGTACGGACAGCAGAATTACGGCGCGCAGCAGTACCCGCAGGTCTATCAGGGACAGACATACGGGCAGCAGCCTTACGGACAGCAGCCGTATGGTCAGCAGTCGTACGGACAACCCGGTCAGATCCAGGTCAACATCAACGGGCCTGCCGTCGGGCCGCGGGATCCCGGCGCCCAATACGCGGACGACTGCAAGACAATGGGCATCCTGTCTCTGGTGCTGGGGTTTTTCTTCCCGGCGCTGGTCCCGTTCATTCTGTCGATCATCGCCTTTTCCAAGTACAGTACATATAAACGGGTGGGGAACGGTCTGAACCAATCCGGTGCGACCGGTGGCCTTGTGTGCGCGATTATTTCACTGGTTCTTCAATTATTAGCGATCGTTACTATTGTTCTTTTGATCGCTTTCGGAGTGTTTGCATTTATATGATATGAAGAACGCACCAGGAATAAAAGACGAGGAAGGTTCGCGCCTTCCTCGTTTCATTTATTGTTTGGTCAGCCCAGCAGGCTGTTGTACTGGTAGCAGCGGACGTAGTCGACGACAAACTCCGCGGGCCAGTTTTTCG
>ONWP01000001.1 GCA_900321595.1 uncultured Eubacteriales bacterium | reverse complement strand
CGCCTGCGTCGCGTACGCCGGGCACCGGGTGCTGCTGGCCGACATCGATCCGCAGGGCAACTCCACCAGCGGCTTCGGCGTCAGCAAGCGGGCGACGAAGCATTCCAGCTACGATATCCTGATGGGCTCCGCGGACGCGGGCGGGACGATCATACGCACCGACTACAAGGTCGATCTGATCCCGGCGAATATGGATCTGGCCGGGGCGGAGCTGGAGCTGATCGAGCGCAAAAAGCGCGAGGCCGTCCTCAAAAAGGCGCTGGCGTCCGTCTGGGACGACTACGATTATATCTTCCTGGACTGCCCGCCGAGCCTGGGCATCATCACGCTCAACGCGCTGACGGCCTCGGACACGTTCCTGGTGCCGATCCAGTGCGAATACTACGCGCTGGAGGGCCTGTCCCAGCTGATGGCGACGGCGCGCAAGATCAAGCAGCTGTACAACCCCTATCTGGAGCTGGAGGGGGTCCTGCTGACCATGTATGACGGCAGACTGAATCTGACGCAGCAGGTGGTGGCCGAGGTGAAGAAATTCTTCCCCGGGAAGGTGTACGAGACCGTCATCCCCCGCAACGTCCGCCTGAGCGAGGCGCCGTCCTTCGGTCAGCCCGTCATCTATTTTGACAAGAGCTCCCGCGGCGCCGCGGCCTACACGGCGCTGTCGGAGGAGTTTTTAAGCAAGCAAAGACACTGATCACAGAAATGGAATCGAAGAGAAAAGAAGGGAGACAATGACATGAAAGTCTTGTTCGCATCCGCAGAGGTCAAGCCCTTTGCCGCCTCCGGCGGTCTGGGGGACGTGGCGGGCTCGCTGCCGCAGGCGCTGCGCAAACGCTTCATCGGCTGCCGCGTGGTCATGCCGCTGTACGCCTGCGTCGGCGACGAATACCGGCAGAAAATGACGTTCCTGGGCTCGATCGTGGTGCCCGTCGCCTGGCGGCGGCAGTACTGCGGCGTATTCGAGTACCGGCAGGACGGCGTGATCTATTACTTCATCGACAATGAATACTACTTCAAGCGGGAGGGGCTCTACGGCCACTACGACGACGCGGAGCGCTTCGCGTTCTTCTCCCGCGCCGTGCTGGAGATCATCCCGCTGATCGACTTCAAGCCGGATATCATCCACTGCAACGACTGGCAGACCGCGCTGACGCCTGTGTATTACAGCTGCATCTACGCGACGCTGCCCGGCTATGAGAACATCAAGACCGTCTACACGATCCACAACATCCAGTATCAGGGCAAATACGGCGACGAGGTGCTCGAGAACGTGGTCGGCCTGTCGGTCTACGACAAGCACGTGCTCGAATACGACGACTGCGTCAACTTCATGAAGGGCGCGATCGAGACCGCCGACCGGGTCACGACGGTCAGCCCCAGCTACGCCGAGGAGATCCTCGACCCGTGGTACAGCCACGGCCTCGACGGGATCCTGCGCCAGCGCGCGTGGAAGCTGCGCGGCATCCTCAACGGCATCAGCTACACCGTATACGATCCGGCGACGGACCAGAACATCTATAAGAATTACGACGCCGCGGACGCCTCCGGCAAGGCGGAGAACAAGGCGAAGCTGCAGGCGCGGTTCGGGCTGCCCGTGCGGCCCGAGGTGCCGCTTTTCGCCATGGTGACGCGTCTGGTCGACCACAAGGGGCTGGATCTGGTCAAGGCGGTGCTCGAGGACTTCATCCGCTACAACGACGCGCAGTTCGTGGTGCTGGGCTCCGGCGAGTGGGAGTACGAGCGCTTCTTCAGCGACATGGCGGCGCGCTACCCCGACAACGTGGGCGTGACGCTGGGCTTCATCCCGGAGCTTGCCAGCAAGATCTACGCCGGCTCCGACGTGTTCCTGATGCCGTCCAAGAGCGAGCCCTGCGGCCTGTCGCAGATGATCGCCCTGCGCTACGGCAGCGTGCCGATCGTCCGCGAGACCGGCGGCCTGCGCGACAGCGTGTTCGACTCCGGCCTGGGCGAGGGCAACGGCTTCACCTTCTCCAACTACAACGCCCACGACATGCTGCACGCCATGGAGCGCGCCGTGGAGGGCTATCAGGACAAGGACGGCTGGGCGATCCTGCGCCGCCGCGCCATGGAGTGCGACTACAGCTGGAAGCGCTCGGCAGGGGAGTATATCGACCTGTACAAGGAGCTTTTAAAGTAATTTTCCGGAGGAAATACATATGGCAGAATTCATTCTTTCCGCGTTCGCGGACGAGGCGAGCCCCGCCGTCGACGCGCAGATCGCCGCGCTGAAGGCCAACGGCCTGACCCATCTCGAGCCCCGGAACGTCGACGGCAAAAACGTCGCCGACCTGACTGCGGACGAGGCGAAAGCGCTCAGAAAGAGATTAGACGACGCCGGGATCGGCGTGTCGAGCGTCGGATCGCCCCTGGGCAAGATCGGCGTCCGCGACGACTTCGAGGCGCATATGGAGCAGGTGAAGCGCTGCGTCGAGACCGCCTGCATCCTGGGGACGGAAAACGTGCGCATGTTCAGCTTCTATATCCCCGCGGGGGACGATCCCGCGATCTACAGGGACGAGGTCATCGACCGGGTCGGCCGCATGGTCGAGGCCGGCAGACCCGCCGGCGTGCGCATGTGCCATGAGAACGAAAAGGGCATCTACGGCGACATCGCCGCGCGGTGCCGCGATCTTCTTGACGCGCTGCCCGACCTGTACTGCGTCTTCGACCCGGCGAACTTCATCCAGTGCGGCCAGAAGGTGGACGAGGGCTACGCGCTCCTCAAGGACCGGATCACCTATTTCCACGTGAAGGACGCGATCATGGAGACCGGCGCGGTGGTGCCCGCCGGAAAGGGCGACGGCTGCGTCGCCGCGGTGCTCAGAGACGCGCACGCTTCCATGGACGGCAAGGTCTTCCTGACGCTGGAGCCGCATCTGACCGTCTTCGACGGCCTCGCGGCGCTCGAGCAGAAGGGCGGCACCTACGACAAGCTGAAGAACGTCTTCACCTATCCCACGAACGAGGCCGCCTTCAAGGCCGCGTCCGACGCGCTGCACGAGATCCTCGGGAGCTTCTGAGATGTACGAAACCGATCCCGGCTATATGCCGCCGCCGGATCACCGCCGGAAGGTGACGGAGCCGCTTGTCAAAATGGGCGTCAATCAGATGCTGCGCGGCATCGTGATCTTCTGCGCGGCGGCGATCCTGGCGCACCTGCTGGCGAGCCGGTTGGTGTCCATAGGGCTCGGCGTCCTGTTTGACGTCATGCGCAGCGTGAAGGGCGCGGACTATGACACGTTCGCCGCCACGTTCAACTCGTCGGCGGTGCAGTACGTCATCAACACGTTTTACACGGTGTTCGTGGTGGGCGGACCGTTCGTCCTGGTGCGGCTCTGCTTCCGGGCGCAGCGGCATACGCCCATCCCGATGGGCAGGCCGAAGGCGGGACGGCGCTGGGCGCTGCTGGTGGTGATCGGCCTGGGCATGTGCATGCTCGGGAACCTGCTGTCCTCCTATCTGGACATGTTCATGAACGCGATCACCGGCACGGAGATCTTCGACGCGTCGTTGGAGAGCCTGCCGGAGTCGCCGATGGATCTGGTCATGTTCGTCGTATCCACCGCGATCGCGCCGGCGCTCATCGAGGAGCTGGTCTTCCGGGGGATCCTCATGCAGCCGCTGCGCGCGATCAGCGACCGGTTCGCGCTCGTGACGACCGCGATCCTCTTCGGGCTGATCCACCACAATCCGGCGCAGATCCCCTTCGCGATCATCGCGGGGTTTGTGATCGGCTACGCGACCATTGTCACGGAGTCGCTCTGGACGGGCGTCTGCATCCATCTGCTGAACAATCTGTACGCGGTCGTCGTCACCACCGTCTACGACCGGTTCGGCGCGACGGTGATCGTCAATCTGGTCACCGACGTCGTGTTCTACGGTATGATCCTGGCGGGCATCGTGCTGACGATCCTGTACTTCTCGAAGGAGAAAAACCGGGCGGTTTTCCGCGAGACGAACAATTTCCGCTTCCCGTGGTATCCGGCCGGGACGATCCCCTTCGGCGTCCGCGTGAGCACCGGCGGCTTTATCGGCCGCGTGTTCTCGCATCCGCTGATGCTCGTCGCGGTGCTGTGGATGTTCGCGGAGACCGTGGAAACGGCGATCCAGTCTATGGGATAGAAATTGTAGCAACTGCACAAATCAAACGGCGGGAAATCGGCGAATTTCTCTTGCCGTTTTTAATTTGTTCACAATTCAGTTGAGAGGAACGCAAACTTTTCTGATATAATCAATACGTACCGACGAATCAACGTTTGAAAGGAAGATCTCTTTGGCAAACCAGGAAACAGGCGTTTATCGCTTCGGAATCCAGCGCAAAATGGTCGCGGAGATGACCAGCCAGAGCTGGAAGAACATCCCGCACGTCAGTTATATCTTCGAACCGGATGTGACGGACTTCCTCGTGCAGTATAAGGCCTTCGACGAAGCGATCAAGCGCGATCAGGGCGCGCATGTCACGCTGAACACCGTGATCATCAAGGCGATCTGCGAGGGGCTCAAGGCGGCGCCCGCGCTCAACGCCCACGTGCGCTTCGAGCCGAAGCTGGTGCGCGGCAAGGTCACGACCTTCAACAACATCGATATCTCCATGCCCTGGATCCTGCCCGACGGCAACATGATGACCATCACCATGAAGGATATGGGCAACAGAAGCCTGAAGAACATCACCGAGTACATGGCGGACACGGCGCGCAAGATCAAGAACACGAACCTGAACGAGGTCATGTACGACGTCTCCATGAACGACACGCTGGAGGCGCTGACGCAGGGCAAGGTCGTCAGCGTGGCGCAGCGGCTCATCGGGTCGAAAACGCAGAAGCGGCACCGCGTGGAGCCCCTGAAGGGCGAGGCGAAGAAGGCCTACGACGCGATCCCCGAAAGCGATAAGCTGATGAAGGAGGATCTCAAGCAGGGCACGATCACGATCTCCAACGTGGGCGCCATCACCCGGGAGCACGCCGGGGCGCTGGCGATGCTGATGATCATCCCGCCGCAGGTCTGCGCCATCGGCGTGGGCGCGCTGCAGAAGAAGCCCGTTGTCCGCACGAACGCGGCCGGCGAGGACTACGTGGCGATCGCCTCCACGATCCCCATGTGCATCTGCTTCGACCACCGCGTACTCGACTTCGGCAACGTGAAGCCCTTCCTGGATGAGGTGCAGCGGGTGTTCGACGATCCGAGCGGCATTTTGAAGTATTGATCAACCGATCCGCGCGGGAGCTTCGGCTCCCGTTTTTTTTGCGCGCGGATTTGCGCAAGGGCTGTAAAAAATGCATGTCAGCGGTTGACAAGTCCGGCGGAAAACGCTAAAATTGACGGTAGAAAGGTGGAATGTACTATGCGTAAAACTCTCCGGGCCGCCCTGAGCGTGCTGCTCTGCTTCGCGGTCCTCTTCTGCGGCGGCGTCTTCGCCTCCGCGGCCGACGTCACCCCCTTCCGCATCTCCTGCGTCGTCAACGGGGATACGCAGTCTGCCAGAGGTCTCTGCTGGTATACGCCCGATCAGGCCGCCACAAAGGCCGTGATCTACGACGCGTCCGGCGCGGATATCACCGACGAGGTGGCGATCACCTATTCGGACGGCGCGTTCGACGGCAACTACTGGCACAAGGCGACCGTGACGGGCCTTGAAAAGGGCGCGACCTATTATTATCAGGTCGGCGACGGCTCTGTCTGGAGCCCGAAGGGCACCTTCACCACCGACGACGGCGACGACAGCGTCCGCTTCATCAGCGTCGGCGACCCGCAGGCCAGCTCTCTGGAGAGCTTCGAGGCCGCCGCCCGCGTGCTGGAAAAGGCGACGGCGCAGTTCCCGCAGCCCGATTTCATCGACATCCTCGGCGACTTCACCAACGACTGCACCAACGAGGAATGGGACAACTTCTTCCTGAGCCACGCGGCGCTGCTCGGCGCGAACACGCTCGCGCCGATCCCCGGCAACCACGATGAGAAGAAGGTCAACTCCTTCGTCAGCATGTTCGACACGGACACCAGCGGCAGCGTCGTGACGCTCAACGGCGTGAACTACTCCTTCGATTACGGCCCCGTGCACGTGGCCGTCGTCAACACGAACGACCTGTTCTCGATCTCCAGCGCGCAGCTGGGCTGGCTCAAGCGCGACATGCAGTCCACCGACCGCGACTGGAAGATCGTCATGATGCACAAGGCGCCCTATTCGCTGGGCAAGGACGGCAAGTGGCCTGACGCGCAGTATCTGCAGGAGCAGTTCGCGGCGGTCTGCGACGAGACGAACGTGGACGTGGTCATGTGCGGCCACGATCATATGTACCTGCGCACGAAGCCGCTCAAGGGCAACGCGGTCGTCGGCGACGGCGAGGGCACCGTGTACGTGCTCGGCGGCACCTGCGGCACGAAGCGCTATGAGATCCGCAAGTTCTCCATCGACGCGTTCCTGCCGAAGGACTTCATCCAGGCCAACGTGGTGCAGAAGCGCGGCTGGGGCGACGTGTACGATCCCGCGACCGGCGAATGGACGCAGGACGAGGAATTCGCCGTGGGCGGCTGCTTCGAGACCTTTGAGGTCACCGGCGGCACGCTGACGATGAAGACCTACATCGTCAAGGACGCCGAGGACGGCGAGGGCGTGAATCTGGTCGACACCATGACGCTGACGAAGGCCACCGGCCAGAACGAGATCACCTACGAGGGCGACAACAGCGCCTCGACGGTCAACTACGCGACCGGCCTGCTCGGCAGCGTGATCAACATCTTCCATTACATCTTCCGCGTATGGCTGCCGAAGTTCTTCAAGGCCATCCCGAACATCCTCAAATCCGTCATCGAGGAAGACACCTTCTGAGACGAACGCTGAAACAGACGGCTCCCGTTCGCGCGGGAGTCGTTATTTGTGAAAGATGGATACTATTGTGCCAAAAAACTATGAAACATTCATAAAAATATGGGCTTGTTTCCCGGCGGACGATTGGGTATAATAGCGGAGAACTTCAAAGACGGGAGGTCTTGCCGTGAGCGTGTTTGAGCAGGTCATCAACATCGACACCATGGAGAGCGCCGTGAGCCTGTTCGGCTCCTTCGACGTGAACGTCAAGCAGGTGGAAAAGGCCTTCGGCGTATCCGTCATCAGCCGCGGCACCCAGATCAAGATCGCCGGCGAGCCGGAGAACGTCTACGACGCCGTGCGCGCCGTGGAGGGGCTGCTCACGCTCATCAACAAGGGCGAGGCCTTGAACGAGCAGAACGTGGGCTACGTGATCCAGCTGGTGCGCGACGGGCAGACGGACAAGCTGTCCGGTCTGATGGGCGACTGCATCTGCATCACCACCAAGGGACGCCCCGTCAAGCCCAAGACGCTCGGACAGAAGAAATACGTCGATCAGATCGCCGCGAACACCGTGACGTTCGGCATCGGCCCCGCGGGCACCGGCAAGACGTATCTGGCCGTCGCCATGGCGGTCAAGGCCTTCAAATCCAAGCAGGTCAGCCGCATCATCCTGACCCGGCCGGCCGTGGAGGCGGGGGAGAAGCTGGGCTTCCTGCCCGGCGATCTGCAGCAGAAGGTCGACCCGTACCTGCGGCCGCTCTACGACGCGCTTTTCGACATGCTGGGGGCGGAGACCTTCCAGCACTGTCAGGAGAAGGGCATGATCGAGGTCGCGCCGCTGGCGTACATGCGCGGCAGGACGCTGGACGACAGCTTCATCATCCTGGACGAGGCGCAGAACACGACCCGGGAGCAGATGAAGATGTTCCTGACCCGGCTGGGCATGAATTCCAAAATGGTCGTCACCGGCGACGTGACGCAGATCGACCTGCCGGAGGGCAAGGTCAGCGGCCTGAAGGAGGCCGTCAAAATCCTGAAAAATATCGAAGGCATCGCGACGGTGCGTTTTTCCGAAAAAGATGTGGTGCGGCACCGGCTGGTGATGGACATCATCCGGGCGTACGAGAGCAGTGGAGGCGTCAGAAAACATGAAGGATAAGATCAAGGTGATCATCAACGAGGATCAGAAGGCCGTCAAGGTGCCCACGGGCACGCGGCTTCTCATCCGCCGCTGCTGCAACGCGGTGCTGCAGCTGGAAAAATTCGAGGGCGGCGCGGAGATCAGCGTCTCTCTGGTGGACAACGAACGGATCCACGCGCTGAACCGGCAGTACCGCAACGTGGACCGGCCCACGGACGTGCTCAGCTTCCCGCTGGGGGAAAACGGCGAATATGACGTGAACCCCGAGACCGGGGCGAAGCTGCTGGGCGACATCGTCATCTCCGTTGAGCAGGCCGAGATCCAGTCGCAGCAGTTCGGGCACTCCTTCCGCCGGGAGATCGCGTTCCTGACGGTGCACTCCATGCTGCACCTGCTGGGCTACGACCATGAGAACGGCGGCCTGGAGGAGGTCCGCATGCACGAGAAGGAGGAGCTCGTTCTGACCGAGATCGGGCTGCCGCGCTCCAACAGCTTCCCGGAGGAGATGTGAGATGGCGGAAACAAAGACGGCGTTCATCGCCATCGTGGGCTGCCCCAACGCGGGCAAGAGCACGATCCTGAACCGGCTCATCGGCGAGAAGATCGCCATCGTCTCCCCGAAGCCGCAGACCACGCGCACGCGCATCATGGGCGTGCTCACCCGGGACGAGACGCAGCTGGTGTTCACGGACACGCCGGGCTATCACCGGCCCATGAACCTGCTGGGCGAGAACATGAAGAAGGCGGTGGAATTCAGCATCGGCGACGTGGACGACTGTCTGCTGGTGGTCGAGGCGACGGGACGGGTCCGCACCGAGGAAAAGCAGCTCATCGAGCGTTTTCAGAAGGAGAAGATCCCCGCGATCCTCGCGATCAACAAGATCGACCTTGTCCCGGATAAGACCGCGCTGCTCGAGCGCATCGCCGCGTACACGGCGCTTTACGACTTCCGGGCAGTCATCCCCGTGAGCGCGAAGACCGGCGACGGGATGAAGGAGCTGCTCGACGAGCTCATGGCGGCGGCGCAGCCCTCCATGCACTTCTTCCCCGACGACACGCTGACCGATCAGCCGGAGAAGGTCATCGCGGCGGAGCTGATCCGTGAAAAGCTGCTGATGCATCTGGATCAGGAGATCCCCCACGGCACGGCAGTGGAGATCGAGTTCTTCCGGGAGCGCGAGGACGCGGACATCGTGGACATCGAGGCCACGATCTACTGCGAGAAGACCAGCCATAAAGGGATCATCATCGGCAAAAACGGCGAGATGCTCAAGCGCATCTCCACCGGCGCGCGGCGCGATCTGGAGCGGTTCCTGGGCTGCAGGGTGAACCTGCACTGCTGGGTGAAGGTCAAGGAGGACTGGCGCAACCGCGGCGGGCTCATCCGCAACTTCGGACTGGACGTGAAAAAATGAGCTTCAACACAGACGGCGTGGTGCTCAAGGTCGTCAAGACCGGCGAATCCGACCGTTTCGTGACGCTGCTGACGAAAAACCGGGGCGTGGTCGAGGCCTTCGCGTCCGGCGCGGGCAGGCCGAAAAACAAGCTGCACGGCGCGACGAACCTGTTCTGCTGCGGGCACTACAGCTTCTTCGAGACCGGGAAGACGCCGAAGGTCACCGAGTGCGAGATCCGCGACATCTTCTACGGTCTGCGGGACGACATCCGGCGGCTGAGCCTGGGACAGTACCTCAACGAGCTGGCGCTGGAGCTGGCGCCGGTGGAGCAGGACGCCGGGGAGCTGCTGCGGCTGCACCTGAACAGCCTGCACTTCCTCGCGAACGGCACGCTGACGCCGGAGCAGCTCAAACCGATGTACGAGCTGCGCATCCTCTCCGAGAGCGGCTATATGCCGGCGCTGGTGGCCTGCGACAAATGCGGCGCCTTTGAGACGCCGGTGATGCAGTTCGACCCCGTCACGGGCAAGCTGCTGTGTGAAAACTGCTCGGGCCGCGGCAGGCTCGATCTGCCGCTCGCCGTGATCACGGCCATGCGCCACATCGTGCTGGCGGACCTCCGGGAGATGTTCCGGCTGCGCCTGACGGGAGACACGCTGGAAAAGCTGACAAGTGTCGCCGAGCGCTACCTGCTCGAAAAGCTGCAGCGCCCCTTCTCCGCGCTGAGCTTTTATAAAACGATCAAATGAAAACAGCCCTCGCCGGGGCTGTTTTTGCATGAGGAGCGGCAGAACGCGCGGAACGGTCACAGACACATCGTCATGTAGCAGGGGATGCAGACGATTTTTCCTTTTACGCTCAAGTTTTTTGTATGGATGATATAAGCTCTTCCGACCCGCTTCCCGAAAACATCCATAAAACGATCGAGAGAAGTCGTGGTATATCTCTTAGCGGATTTGACTTCGATCGGGAAAATCATCGGTTTTGTTTTGCTGCCGTTTGAGATCAGAAAGTCGATCTCGATGTCGTTTCTGTGTTTATCCTCGTTGTATCTGGTATAGAAAAACAGCCGGTACCCGTTCGCTGAGAGACATTGCGCAATCGCGTTCTCAAAGATCATGCCTTCGTTGATCGAGAGGTCGTCATGCAGGATCCGTTTGTACAGCTCTCCGTCGGCGATCTCCGAGGGTGAGAACGCATGACTGATCAGCAGGCCTGTGTCGCCCATATAGCATTTGATGTAGGTTCTGTCTTCATTCAGGGAAAGCCCCACGTTCGGATCGTTGCAGTTGAAGCATTCGTTGACCATCATGGATTCTTTCAGCCAGCCGAAAGTATCTTCATAGGCGGGATACGAGGATTTTTCTTCGATATTCGACAGTCTGACGCGTTTTTCATGTAGCGACAAAAACGCCGGGATCTGTTCAAAAACGGAAGCGATCCGCGAACGGTATTGCACATCCGCTTTGTGAATATCATTCCTGTATAGCTCAAGGATGTCACGCTTTTCGATATCCGCTTCGATAAAGGAACGATTGTTCTCGAGGTATTTTGCGACGCTCTGCGGCATTCCTCCGACAAGAATATATTGCTTAAACAGCATCATGGCCTTGTGATGCAGATCATCCTCGAGCGGAACGAGCTTCGCAAAGCATCCGCGGATATATTCGAGCATTTTGTTCTCGCCGAGCGCGGCACAGAATTCTTCAAAATCCATCGGGTACATCCGGATCGTCCGCTCTTCCGACGGGATCGAAATATCCTTCACATTTTCCTTGATCGAGATGAGCGATCCGGTTTCGATGTAGTCGTATCTGCCGTCCTTCACAAGTTTTTTGACAGACTGCCTCGCTTTCGGAAACTGTTGGACCTCGTCAAAGATCACCAGTGATTCGCCGGGATAAAGCGTCACATTGTATTCTGTCTGCAGGATCATGAAAAAGGTGTCAAGATCGTTCAGATACCTTTCAAACGCGCTTCTGACGACGTCGCTTGCGTCGTTGAAGTCGATCAAAAGACAGCTTTTATATTCATTCCTGCCGAATGCTTCCGCGATGGTGGATTTCCCGATGCGTCTGGCGCCTTCGATCAGAAGCGCTTTTTCTCTTGAGCTGTGCGCTTTCCAGTCGAGCAGTCTGTCGTATATTTTTCTCTGAAACATTGCGGCTCCCTCACTTTCGAGGACATTATAGCACGCCGTCGGATAAAACGCAATATAAAAACGGCG
>ONWP01000137.1 GCA_900321595.1 uncultured Eubacteriales bacterium | reverse complement strand
TATCGATGCCCTCGGGATGGAACGCGATCGCGCTGCCGAGCAGCTTCTTTTCGTTCACGGTCAGCGTGCCGTCGCCGGTGACGCGCAGGCTGCCGCCCCAGCCGTCGCCATAGACGGTGACGCCGCCGAGTTTGCTGCTCCCCTTGAGCGCGAGCGCGAAGTCGTCGCCCATCATATTGACGGAAAGGAGATACTTTTCGCCGTCAAAGTCCGTGAGCGTCAGCGTGTTCGTCCCCTTGTCGTAGACCGCGCCGTCGACTTCGTCGAGGGGACGCGGTTCAAACGGGCCGTGTTCCGCCAGATAGAGCGTCTTCATGACGAATTCGCCGTCCGTATTCTGCTTTGACGTGCCGTCGTCGTTCAGCTCGACGAGCCGCAGGAACGCGAAGCCCTCGTCGCACGGGCCGTTCTCGGCGAATGCCGTCACAGTCAGCGCGCCGAACGCCAGCAGGAGCGTGAGCGCGATTGCAAGACTTTTTTTACATAGTTTTCGCATTTCAAGACCTCCATAAATCAATATCAATATTATTATAATGAATTCCGTCTGGGAATGCAAGCAAGCCGCGCTATTTCGGTGTTTTCCACAAATGGAACGGAATCGTTTTGGGTATTCGGACAAAGCGTCTGCGCGGACGGAAAGGGCCCCCGCCGCGGCGGAAGCCCTTTGGAAGTCTGTGGTGTTCTCAGACGCCGGTCAGACGTACGCACCAGGTGTACGCGCCTCTGAGATCGGACGGGACGAGCGCGGGGAAGCGAAGCGCGAGCCTGCCGCCGGCGTCGAAGGTCTCGACCGGGGCGTCGCAGCCCAGCAGCGCGGCGCGCGCGCCGGGCGCGTAGGGCACGGCGTCGAGCGTCTTCTCGCCGTGGGGGAACGTCTTGAGGAACGCGTAGACGGCGACGTTCTTCTTTGTATAGGCGACGTCCGGATCGGCGCTTTCGGCGTATTTCCGGCTGCCGTAAACGGCTTCGCCGTTGACGGCAAGCCACGCGCCGAGCTGCTCGAGCCGCTCCTGCATGATGACGGGGATGCGGCCATCCGCGGTGGGTCCGACGTTGAGCAGCAGGTTGCTGCCGCGGGCGATCAGATCCACGAACATGTCGATGAGCGCTTTCGGGGAAAGGTAATCCTCCGGTTTCTCGAACCGGTTGAAGCCGAAGGACGCGCCGATGCCGCGGCACTCCTCGGCCACGCGGTCGATCATGACCTCGCTGCCGTCCGCCGCGCCGATCCAGCCGTACTCGGTGGTGAGGTTGCCGCCCAGCCGGCCCCGCGTCTCGCTGCCCCAGCGGTCGTTTGGCACGATCACGTCCCGGACGGGGGAGTCGTTGTACAGCCACTGCAGGAAGTCCGTGGAATGCCAGACGGCGCTCGGGTGCTCCCATTCGCCGTCGGTGAACAGCGTGTTCGGCTCGTAGGCCGTCACCAGCTCCTTGAGCATCGGGATCAGGTGCTCCGTCGCGTAGCGCTCGGGGCTCTCGAGGTACAGCGGATGGAACCACTCGTAGACGCTGTGGTAGACGCCGAAGCGCACCGGCGTGCCGGCGCAGGCGTCGGCCAGCTCCCGGCAGAAGTCCCGATGCGGCCCCACGTCGAAGCTGTTCCAGTTCGGCGCGTATTTCGACCGGTACATACAGAAGCCGTCGTGGTGCTTGGAGACCAGATTCATGTACCGCGCGCCGCTGCGCTCGAACAGATCGATCCATTCCGCCGCGTCAAAGCACTCGGCGCGGAAGTCCGCGACAAAGTCGGCGTAAGTTCTGCCCGGGTAGTGCTTCTGCTGGAAATCGTAATACTGCCGGTCGATCGGGGAGTCCTTCGGCGCGTCGCAGTGACAGCCGTACCACTCGGCGTAGCAGCCCTTCGGCGCGAAGGCCGGGACGCTGTACAGCCCCCAATGGATGAAGATGCCCAGCTTCGCGTCCTCGAACCAGCCCGGGACGGGCCGCGCGTTCAGGCTTGTCCAGTCGTTTTCGTATCGCATGGCGATTCCTCCTTCAGATAGGCTTCCAGCCGGTAGATCGGCTTGCCCTGATCGATCCAGCGCTGCTCGTATTCGGTGACGATATTGCCCTGATAGGCGCTCGCATGCAGGTCCAGCGAGATATTGTCCAGCGTGAAGCCCGCCTGCGACAGGCTCGCGATGGAGTACTCGAAGAAATGCGCGTCGTCGGTCTTCTGCCAGATGCGCGCCCCGGGCGCCATCAGCGACCGGTACAGCTCCAGGAAGCCGGGGCTCGTCAGCCGGTGGGACGCGTAGTCGCTCTTGGGGTAGGGGCAGGAGAAGTTGAGATAGATGCGCTCGGCGCAGCCGTCCGGCAGGTACTTGCCCAGATACTCGGCCTTCATGCCGAAGACCACGGCGTTGGTCACGCCGTCGTCCTGCAGCTTCTTCGCGGCCATGTACGCCACGTTGCGGTCCAGCTCCACGCCGATGAAGTTCCGGTCCGGCCAGCGTCTGGCGACGGCGCTCAGGAACGTGCCCTTGCCGCAGCCGATCTCCAGATGGAGCGGCGCCTGCCGCCCGAAGATCGCCTCCAGATCGACGTATTCCTTGACCAGCGACGCCGTGCGGAAATTCAGGTCGTCGCTGCGCAGAAAGATCAGATGCTCCTGCACGTTCGCGATCTTTTCGTCCAGATTCTTTTTCGCGCGCATTCTCATGGGGGTGGGTCCTTTCGTGTTGTTTGTGTTGATCCCGTGATGTCGTTTTACCGCTATATTCTACTATAAACGCCGATTCATATCAACCCGGTTTGACAATTTATCCAAAAGTTTTATTGTTCCTTTTTTTAGATTTTGTGAATCTGCCGTTGCATTTTCGCCGCCCGGTATCGTATTATTTAATTGCTTTACCTCGGTAAAGTGAGCGGCCGTGAAAACGTCTCACCCGCGTTTTTGACGGACGCGTCGGAAGTGTTTTTTCACAAACGGGAGATTTGGGAAAACAAGTCTGGAGGCATCGTAAATGAGTATCACCAATGAGTATCTGCAGGGTTTGATGGAGCGCGTGGAAAAGCGCAATCCCGGCGAAAAGGAATTCCATCAGGCGGTCCGCGAGGTTCTGGAGTCTCTGGAGCCGGTCATCGAGCGGCATCCCGAGTACGTCAAGCACGGCGTGATCGAGTCCCTGGTGGAGCCGGAGCGCATCATCAAGTTCCGTGTGCCCTGGGTTGACGATAACGGCGTCGTGCAGGTCAACCGCGGCTTCCGCGTGCAGTTCAACAGCGCCATCGGCCCCTACAAGGGCGGCCTGCGCTTCCATCCCTCCGTCTATGAGGGCATCATCAAGTTCCTGGGCTTCGAGCAGATCTTCAAGAACAGCCTGACCGGCCTGCCCATCGGCGGCGGCAAGGGCGGCTCCGACTTCGACCCCAAGGGCAAGTCCGACCTGGAGGTCATGCGCTTCTGCCAGAGCTTCATGACCGAGCTCTACAAGCACATCGGCTCCTACACCGACATCCCCGCCGGAGACATCGGCGTCGGCGCGCGTGAGATCGGCTATCTGTTCGGCCAGTACAAGCGCATCAGCAACACCTTCGCGGGCGTCCTGACCGGCAAGGGACTGGAGTACGGCGGCTCTCTGGCGCGTACCGAGGCCACCGGCTACGGCCTGTGCTACTTCACCGAGGCGCTTCTGAACGACCACGGCTTCACCTTCAAGGGCAACACCGTCGTCATCTCCGGCTCCGGCAACGTGGCGATCTACGCGACGCAGAAGGCGCAGCAGATGGGCGCGACCGTCGTGGCGCTGTCCGACTCCAACGGCTATATCTACGATCCGGAAGGCATCGATCTCGCGGTCGTCAAGCAGCTCAAAGAGGTCGAGCGCAAGCGCATCAAGGAGTACGTCAATTTCCGTCCGAACGCGGAGTATCATGAGGGCTGCCGCGGCATCTGGACGATCCCCTGCGGACTCGCGCTGCCCTGCGCCACGCAGAACGAGCTGGATCTCGACAGCGCGAAGGCGCTCGTCGCGAACGGCGTCAAGGCTGTGTGCGAAGGCGCGAACATGCCCTCCACCCCCGAAGCGATCGAGTATCTGATGGCAAACGACGTGTTCTTCGGCCCCGCCAAGGCGTCCAACGCGGGCGGCGTCGCCACCAGCGCGCTGGAGATGAGCCGGAACTCCATCCGCAACTCCTGGAGCTTCGAGCGCGTGGACTCCATGCTGCGTGAGATCATGCAGAATATCTACAAGAATATCTCTGAAGCGGCGGCTGAATACGGTCTGGACGGCAATCTGGTGGCCGGCGCGAACATCGCGGGCTTTACCAAGGTGGCCAACGCCATGCTCAACGAGGGCGTCGTGTAAAAAAGCGGAACGCATGGGTCGGGGCGTCTGACGGGCGTGCCGGCCCATCTTTTATAAAATACGATTTTTATAAAATACAGCTTTTTGACTTGATTGTTACTTGTTTTTGACAAAAAACAGTTGAAATAGATTGTTTCATCTGCTATAATGAATACTGAAAAATTGAAATTCGGGGTGCGACAGATATGAGCGACGACAGCTACAACAACGATTATTTCGGGATGGAAGACGATACGTACGGCGATTACGAGCAGCCGGTACAGAAGAGCAGCGCGTCGGATTATGACGACGACAGCGCGTACGGAGACGACCGCGGCGCGAAGATCAAGGAAATCGGGGGAAAGATCAAGGATTTCTGCCTGAATATTTTTGACAAGCTCAAGAATATGGACCGCAAGAATCTGATCATCCTCATCTGTATCGTCGTTGCGGTTCTGATCATCCTGATCTCTCTGATCAAGGGGCTGAGCTCCCGCCACAGAAACGTCGAGGAAACGGACGTGACGGCGCCGCCCGTGGTGGAGCAGACCTCCGGCAGTATTCCCGCGCCCATCACACAGTACAATGCCGTCAACAGCGGCGACACAGGCTTCTACACGGTCGTGGATACCGATTCGCTGAACCTGCGCGAGACGCCGAACACCGATCATGATCCCATCACGGAGATCGACAGCGGCGACGTTGTGGAGGTCCTCTACGTTGAGGAGATCGACGGCGAGAAGTGGGCCCGTGTGGATTACAACGGCACCCGCGGCTGGGTCATGATGACCTATCTGCAGGCCGGCGGCACGCCCGACGCGACGCCCAAGGGCGCGGCGGGCTGATCCACAGAAACTGAAGGAAAGGTTTGACGGTTGGCGCCGCTGCTGGCGCCAAACCGTCATATGACTTTTTAAACATGAGCGAGAACTATACTAACGACGGCTCCGGCCGTCAGAACGGTACGAGACGACCCGCGGGCAGCAACGGCATGCCGGTGGGTTCCGCGAGGCGTCCCCAGACGCCGGCGGACGCGGCGGGAACCTATCGCAGAGCGCCCGCGGCGCGTCGTCCCGCGGGGACGAATCCTGCCGCCCGGCCCGGAGCGGGCGCCGCGCAGCCGACGGCAAAGCCGCCGGTCCGCCAGGCGAATCCGCAGCAGAACGCGCCGTCTCCCGCGCCGGCTGAAACTGCGAACGGCAGCGGCGGAAGCGGCCGCAGATACAAGACTCCGCAGCCGAAGAAGCGCAAGAAGGAGCACCGCTTCTGGCGCACGATCGGCATCATCATCGCCGGCACGATCCTGCTGGGCATTTTTACCGTGGGCATCGGCGGCATGTACGCGCTCAAGCACATCACGGATTTTGTCAACGGCGACGTGGCAATCGACCTGGTGGAGTACAAAGCAGGCCAGAGCCAGACGACCATCCTGTACATGATCGACAACGACGGGCAGGAGATCGAGATGGCGCGGCTGCACGGCGAGGAGAACCGTCTGTGGGTTTCGCTTGAGGACATTCCGAAGAACATGCAGAACGCGTTCATCGCGCTTGAGGACAAGCGCTTCCGCGAGCACAACGGCGTGGACTGGATCCGTACCATCGCCGTCGTGAGCGAGTACAATTTCTCACAGGGCGGTTCCACCATCACCCAGCAGCTGATCAAGAATCTGACGGGCGAAAACGGCCGCACCTTCAAGAGAAAGTACAACGAGATCCTCAACGCGCTGAATCTGGAAAAGCATTTCTCCAAGGATACGATCCTTGAGGCCTATCTGAACACGCTGTATCTGGACGGCGGCTGCTACGGCGTCGAGACGGCGGCGGAATACTATTTCGGCAAAGAGGTCGGCGATCTGAATCTCGCCGAGTGCGCCTGCATCGCGGCCATCACGCAGGAGCCGAGCACCTACGATCCGCTCATCAACCCCGAAGAGAACCGGGAGCGTCAGATGTACTGCCTGAGCCTGATGCTCGAGCAGGGGCTCGTCACGCAGGAGGCCTACGACGAGGCCGTCAATTACAAGATGATCTTCACCAACAGTCCCGAGTATGAGCCGGAAGAGGTCG
>ONWP01000138.1 GCA_900321595.1 uncultured Eubacteriales bacterium | reverse complement strand
CTCTCGTCCTCATCCGGTCTGGGGCTGCTCGGCGGACTGATCGGCAACGCGATCGACGTGAACAAGATCGTCTCGAACGCCATCGGCTACGATCTGTCGACGCTGCCGGAGTACTGGCGCATCCTCGACATCCGGAGCTTCTTCTTCGGCGAAAACGCGAAGATCAAGACCGAGGGCTTCGACCTGACCGCGATCCCGGAGACCGTCACCGGCCCCGTGCGCGCGGCGATCATCCTGCTGATCGTCGCGGTCGCCTTCGCCGTGATCGCGCTCATCACGGGGCTGATCGTAAACAAACGCAAGTGGATCGCCGCGATCCCCTCGCTGCTGGGCGTCGGCTGCGCCGTCGGCGCCAACGCCCTTTTCTCGAAGGGCGCCGAGCTGCTGGTCAGCGGACGCGTCAGTGTGCAGAGCATCCTGCAGAACGTGCCGGCGCTCGAGCAGTACAAGACGTATCTCGAGTTCCTGAAGGTGGATATCCGGATCTTCGACCTGAGCTCGGCCTACACGATGCTGCTGCTCGTTCTGGCCGCCGCGGCCGTCTTCAGCGTCATCATGACGATCGTCGAGTACGTTTCCGACTGAAAAATTTCCTTCGCGGCAGAAATTTCACAAATTCGCTCTTGCATTCTATGCGCGTTTAATATATAATACGAGAGTAACCGACTAGATTAGGAGGTCCGCAACAATGAAGAAGACACTCAAGGTGCTGTGCGCCGTCGCGCTCGCGTGCATTATGGCAGTCAGCATCATGGTGCCTGCTTTCGCGGCGACCGTGACGCCGGTCGTCGTGATCAACGGCATCGCCAACAACCCGATCATCAATTACCCGGACACCATGTATGCCGAGAAGATCTGGCCCCCGACGGACGCGGTGGTGGATCAGTTCCGTAAGGGCATGTACAGCTATATCCCCGGCATCGCCGAGCACGTCGGCGGCGTCGTGGCCATGGGATCCGGCAACTATGACGAAGTGATGAACTTTATCGTGGGCACCCAGCTCTACAGCAAGTTCGACTTCATCAAGCTCAACGCCGACGGCACCAGCCGCAGCGAATCTCTGGGCGTGAACACCTATGAGATGCCCATGAGCTACTACTCGCTGGATGAGGAATGGACCCAGACCATCGCCGGCAATCTGGGGCAGAGCGTCGCCAAGCATATCGGTGAAAAGAATGTTTATATCTTCACCTATGACTGGCGCGTCGATCCGCTGGAGACCGCCGGAAAGCTGGACGCGTTCATCCAGACCGTGAAGAAGAACGCCAAAGCCTCCAAGGTGGACATCATCGCCCAGGGCTTCGGCGCGACCATCGCCACGGCCTATCTGCTGGACTATATGGATTACGCCGAGCAGGACGTGGACAGCTTCGTGACGGTCAACTCCGCGTTTGAGGGCACCTCGCTGATCGGCGACGTCTACACCGGCCGCATCATCGGCAAGCTTGAGAACGTCGCGAATCAGACCTTCCCGAGCGCCTACATCCGCTACACCAACGACTACAGCGACAACCCGGTGACCTGGTTCGCCCAGTGGCTGACGAACTACGTTCTCAACCGCAACTGGGAGATCCAGAGCCTGTGCTACGACATCACGGCCATGATGGGCAACATCAAGACCAACCTGTACGACCACTACCTGCGCGAGCTGCTGCAGACCTTCACCGGTCTGTGGGCGCTGGTTCCCATCGAGTACTATGAGGACGCGCTGGAGTTCATGGAGATGTACAATGAGGACGGCGATCCCATCAACGAGGACCTGCTCAAGCGCATCGACGACTTCAAGCAGCTGCAGACCGAGGACGGACAGCTCCTCAACGACGCGCTCGCCAGAGGCATCGACATCTCGATCGTATCCAGCTGGGACATCCAGCTCTACCCCATCGGCGACAACTCCATCGGCAAGCTGTATGACGAGAACTTCGGCATCAGCGCCCAGTCCGACGGTCTGATCGACACCCACTTCTCCTCCTTCGGCGCGACCTGCATCCCGCTGAACGACGTGGGCGCCGCGATCGAGAACACGCAGATCAACGAGAACGCCAACTGCACGAACCACAACCATCTGTCGGCCATGTACGACTACCTGGATCCCGACCACAGATGGGGCGGCGTGGCGCACTACATCGACGCCTCCACCTGCGCGCTGCCGGAGAACACCTGGTTCATCCACAACATGAAGTTCGACACCTTCCGGCCCGAGAGCAACGCCAGCAACTTCCTCGCGTGGCTGCTGACCGCCGAGAAGCCCACCGTCTGGGCCAACGGCCAGTACATCCAGTTCCTCAACTACAACCGCTACGTGAAACCCGGCT
>ONWP01000066.1 GCA_900321595.1 uncultured Eubacteriales bacterium | reverse complement strand
GGAGGCGTGCATGACCTTCAACGATCTGAGCTGGGGCTACATCGACTCTGCTCAGGCGGCTCCGTACAGTTATAACGCGCAGCGGATCCTCAGGATGCTGTGGCGCGTCACCGCGAGCCGCGGAAACCTGCTGCTGAATATCGGCCCCGCGCCGGACGGATCCGTTCCCGCCGAAGCGATCGAACCGCTGACGCAGGTCGGTCAATGGCTGTCTGCGAACGGCGACGCCGTGTACGGGCAGGTCGGACAGGCTGTCGGTGAATTCAGCGTCCGCAGCACCACGCGAAGAAAAAATCACGTCTATGTCTGGAACTGGATCTGGCCGGATAACGGCGAATTTACCGTAGGCGGCTACTATACAAAGCTTCTTTCGGCAAGACTGCTTCCCTCCGGCAAAGAACTGCCGTTCAGTCAGGACAAGGCGCGCATCACGGTCAGAGATCTGCCCGCGCGTTCCCCCGATCCCGTCTGCAATGTCGGCATTGTTGAGCTGATTTTTGAAGACGAGCCGGCGCAGGATCGCGGCAATCTGTTCCCGCAGCTGTGGAGAGGGGACAGAAGGCTGGACCGCGGGCTTTCGTATGAAGAAGCGAACGAATAGCGTTCCCGCTTTCCCGATCTGACGCCGGACAAGTCTGTATGTCGGCAGGAATCCAAAGCGGAATATCGCGCCCGCACCGAACGGATCTGTCACAAGATCTTAGCTGCGGATTTCACAGGGGGCTGCGCGGAAGCGCGCCCGTAAAAAACCTGCCCCGGCGCCGGGGCAGGTCGTGCTTTTGCCGGATCGGCCGCGTCAGAGCAGCAGAGACAGCAGGTCGTCGATATTCGCGGTCGCCAGACACACGCAGGCGTCCGACGCGCCGTAATAGATCTTGATCTCGCCGGTCTCCTCCGCGATCATGCCGCAGGGGAAGATCACGTTCTCCCGGAAGCCGGCGTCCGTCTCGATCGGCGTATCCGGCGCGATCAGCGGCTCCCGGTAGACGGAGAGGACCTTCGCGGGATCCTCCGGGTCGAGCAGCATCAGCCCGGCGGTGTACCGTTTTTTCCACTGCTTTTCCCATCCGTTCTTTCCCCGCGTTTCGTCGCGGTCCACCGCGTGAAACAGCGTCAGCCAGCCTTTTTCGGTTTTGACAGGCGCGGCGGTGGGGCCGATCTTGTTGTTGGCCCATGGCACGTCCTCTACGCCCAGGAGCAGCTCGCTGCGTCCCCAGTAGACGAGATCCGGCGAACGGGAAAGCCAGACGTCAAACCGGTCTCTTCCGCGGCTGTAGACCGGCATCGGCCGTTCCAGCCGGACGTATTCGCCGCCGATCTTCTCCGGGAACAGCACGATGTTCCGGTTATCCGGCACGCTGGCGCTCAGAAGCCGCCAGCCGCGCAGGTCTTCCGTGACCTCGCCGATCGCGCCGCGGATCCCGTGGCGGGTGTCCATCGCCAGACACAGCAGCAGGCGGCCGTCGATCTCGACGATCCGCGGGTCGTAGAACCGCCTGACCTCCGAATCCTTTTCGAGCTCACTGCTGTCGATCAGCGGCACGGGATCAAAGCGCCAGCCGTCAACGCCGTTTTTGCTGCGTGCGACGCCGACCGCGGTCCCGGTAAAGCGCTGATCCCGGTTTTCGTAGCCGTCCCGATCCGTCCCGTAGTCGCTGCGGAATACCATCACGTATTCGCCCCGGTACCGGATCACGCCCGCGTTGAACACGAGCGAGGACGCGTAGGGGAGATCGTCGGCGGTCATCACCGGCGCGCTCCTTTTGTGAATAAACGGATGTGTGGTCAGTGCAGGCAGTACGGCAGGCATAGCATTCTCCGATCTTTTTTTATTTTTCGCGATCAATTATAGCGTAAAAGCGCCGTCAAAGCAAGTCTGCCGACGGTTTTTCTGTTGAAATGACGCTTTGAATCTGATAAAATGAAATCGCGCCGGCGTTCGCAATCGTTTCCCGCCGGCCGCGAAAAGCACCGCATTGTCTTTTCCCGAACCGCAAAAACGGAGGTGTTTCTGTGAAAAAAACGCTTCGAAAGCCTGTCGCATGGTTCCTGATCCTCTGCCTCGCGTCCGCGGCGGCGCCGGCGGTGATTTTCGGCGGGCAGACGCCGCTGAAGATCACGGTGGCGGCGGACACGCATTTTCAGTGCGCGGCTGATCTGGGGGACTTCAGCGATCAGTATACAGAGTATATGCTTTCGCCGGATATCTTCGGCTACGCCTCCACCCAGGGGCAGATGCCCTATGAATCCGAGGCGATCCTCTCGCGGATGCTGTCGTCGTTCGCCGCGTCCGATTCCCGGTATCTGCTGATCGCCGGGGACCTCACCTGCGGGAAACGCGCGTCGCATCTGGCGTTCGCGGAGTATCTGCGCAGAGCGGAGGCCGAAAGCGGCAGACAGATCTTCGTGATCGTCGGCAATCATGACTGCGACGCCGAAAGCAGCGAAAACGGGATCTCCATGGCGGAATTCCGCGAGATCTACGCGCAGTTCGGCTACGAGGAAGCGGTCGCCCGGCACGAGAACTCCGCGTCCTACGCGGTCGATCTGGACGAGGATCACCGCCTGCTCGCCGTCGATACCTGTATATACGGCGAGGACGAGGGGCGCATCAGCGCGGATGTGTTCCGATGGATCCGCGCGCAGGTCGACAGCGCGAAGCAGGACGGCAAAACGCTGATCGCCATGATGCACCACAGCCTGCTTCCCCATTACGAGCTGCAGCCGATGATCGACTTCTGGCAGTTCTACGCCGGCTGGTTCGCCGACCACGGGATCCGCACGGTGCTCACCGGCCATATCCACGCGAACGATATCTCATCCTCTGTTTCCGACCGCGGGAACACCGTTTACGATATCCAGACGGGGGCGCTGATCGCGTCGCCCAACACCTACCGGGAGCTGACGTTTTCCGGCGATTCCGTACAGATCCGGAGCCGGTTTGTCACAGAGATCGATCCCGCGCTTCTGCCCGCGCAGCTGACGGAGGCGCAGCGCGGTCTTCTGGCGGCGGATTTCCCCGCCTACGCGAAGACCTATTTCGAAAACGGCGTCTGCAAATGGATGAACCGGAACCTCGGCTCCGTCAACCGCCTTGCCCGGTGGTTCAGGCTGAAGGAGGGGACGGCCGCCTACAATGCCGCCGAGAAGCTGATGAAGACTGTCGGCGCGGCTGTGGGCCAGGATATCTACGGCAGCGGCAGGAGTATCGAATCGGCGCTTTCGCCGTACGGGATCGCCGTCCCGGCGAGCGGATACCAAAAGCCCTATCAGGTCGCGGCGAAGCTCATGTACGGCTTCTTTTACGGGGATGAGGACGCCGCCGGAAACGAGGCGGACGCGCGGCTGCTGCTCGCCTGCCTGGAGGGGGCGGTCCTGACCGCGCTGAACGACGGGTTCCGGGAATCCGCCCTGCGCGCGCTGGCCGCGGCGCTTTCTGACAACGCGGTCGCGGCAGGGCTTGCGTCGTCGCCGTTGGCGGCAGTCAAACGGGTGATCGCCGAACAGACGGCGCTCGCTCTGCTGGAGACGCTCACCGGCGGCTTCATCGACGATTACAGCGCGCCGGCGGACCTGAACGTCACGCTGCCGGCCGGAAGCGCGCGGGACGCGGCGCCGCTGCACCCGCTGATCCGCTTCCTGCGCCTGCTCGCGGAATTCTGGAAACGCCTGCTGCACGGCCGGACAACGCCGTCCTGACCAAGCCGCGCCTGCGCGGTATCGTATTCGGGCACCGGCGCGTCCGCGTAGCCCGGCCTCTCGGCGAGAAGCGCGCGGATGAGGTATCGTCTTCTTTTCGTCTGATCCATGGTTCCTCCTTGAATAAGCTTGTCTGCGTCCCGAACCGGTCCGCGTAAAAGGCCGGGATATCCGTCCGCCGGCCCGTGTTGATGATCATGCCGTCCTTTCGTTTCCGCCTTTTTCCGTCAGCCGACGACGCCCGCCAGCAGGCTCTTGTTCATGCTGAACAGCAGCCCGACCAGCGACTCCTCGTCGATCTCGTAGCCCGAGCGGATCCACTGTATGATCACGCTCATCGAGCCGTTGAGGATGTAGGAGTAGACGTACTGCTCCTGCGCGGTGCGCAGCGTGATGTCGAAGGAGCGGATGAGCTCGTTCGCCGAGATCTGCATAAACCGGCTCTTGAAATCCGCGTCGGCGCTTTCTGCGAGGAGCGTGCGGAACTCCAGGTCGTTCCGGCGGATGTACCGCACGAACTCCGTGATCTTGCCGTACGCGCCGGCGTCGCGGCTTGCGCCGATCTGCTTCATATACGCGGCGACGTCGCCGAGCAGCTGCTCCGCGAGCTCGTCAAACAGCTCCCGCGGCTCGCTGTAGTGCGCGTAGAAGGTGGAGCGGTTGAGCTCCGCCCGTTCGCAGAGCTCCCGGACGGTGATCCTGTTCACCGTCTTTTTTTCTTTCAGCAGATCCAGCATCGCGTTCCGCAGCAGCAGCTTCGAGAGGCGCGTGCGCTGGTTGTCCTTCCTGTTCATGATTATCCCGTCGCTTTCCCTTGCGTCTGTCGGTTTTATAGCATAATTAAT
>ONWP01000242.1 GCA_900321595.1 uncultured Eubacteriales bacterium | reverse complement strand
GTTCTCCATGCAGACGTCGACCATGGCCTTTTCCATGTTGGTGTTGTCCATCCGGCGGCGCACGTCGGCGATGTACGCCTGCATCTGGTCCATGTTCTTATTGCCGAAGTCCTTCATGGTGATGGTCATCATCTTGCCGTTGGAGCAGATCATCGGCACGCTGATGTCGATGGAATCCTGCGGCGTGACCTCGCCGAGCACGACATGCCGGTTGAATTTCAGGTGCGCGTTCATCATCGGCGCGTGCTTAATGCCCTCGGTGAGCATCTTGAGGAACAGCGTGTTGACCGTGATGCGGTCGGCCTTCTCGCGGGTGCTGTTGATATCCGCCAGCACGTTCAGCACGTTCGTCAGATCCGTCTCGTAGCTGACGCCGCAGTGGGGCGCCTCCCGCCAGTTGCTGGCGGTCATGTGCGCCACGATCCGGCGCTGCACATCAAAATAAATCGTTTCGCCCATTGATATCTCCTTTTTGTCCCGTGACAAACCATACTTTTCCACAGTCACGCAGTACAATATACCACGACCGCGCCCCGCGTGTCAATGGACAAACACAACAACTTTGTCATACCACAAATTCATGCTGTTATGTGAATTTAACCACATTTCTTTGTCCGGCCGAGAATTTACAGCGCGTTTACCCGAGCAGCAGCGCGATCGCGTCCTGCAGATCGGCCGTGCTGAGCATGCCGTAGTACTGATTCACGATGTTCCCGTTCGCGTCGATCAGCACGGTCCTGGGAATGGCGTCCGCCAGGAACGCGTAGGCAGCGCCCTCGTACGGTTCAGTCGAATCGTAATAGACCGGGAACGTATACCCCTCCTGCGTGAGAAAATCCGGCACCGTCTGCGGATCCTCGTCCACGCTCACCATCATGAAGGTAATGCGGTCCCCGTACTTCTGATACGCCGCGTTGAAGTCCGGCAGCTCCTCCCGGCACGGCGGACACCAGGTCGCCCAGATGTTGACGATCACCGGCTTCCCGCGCATCTGCGACAGAGAGACGGCGGCGCCCTTCGCGTCCGTCACGGTGAAGTCCGGCGCCGGCTCCAGGCCGCTCTGCGCGTTGTCCGCAGTCTCGCCGGGCGCTGCGTTCGTAACGACGGCGGCCTCGCCCGATGTCTCGGCGCGCTTCACGACCCGGTTCGTCAGGACCCGGTACAGCACGACGGACAGGATCAGCAGCGCGGCCAGACCGACCGCGGTCAGGATCCAGGTTTTCTTTTTCACGGTAAGAACCTCCTTATGTCAACAGCCGCATGAGCTTTTCCAGCCAGCCGCAGGCCATTATGATCCCGATCAGGATGAGAAACGCGCCGCAGACCTTGTTGATCACGCCGTAATGGCGTTTGATCCACGCGAAGGTCTCCGTCAGGCGATCCATCAGCAGCGCCGACAGCAGGAACGGCACGCCCATTCCCAGCGAATAGACCAGCAGCAGGAGCGTCCCGCGCAGCGCCGTGCCGGAGGTCGCCGCCATCATCAGCGCCGAGCCCAGGAACGCGCCGATGCACGGCGTCAGGCTCACCGAATAGATCATGCCGAACAGCACCGCGCCCAGGAACGAATTGACCTGCGGTCGCCTGCGCAGTCCCTTCAGAAAGTTCATCGGGATGATCTCCAGATACGCGAGGCCGAACAGCACGACAATGACGCCGCAGACGATCCGGATCACGCGCCGGTGCGCGATCAGAAGCCCGCCCAGCGTCCCGGCGAAGAGCCCCAACAGCACGAACACCGCGGTAAAGCCCAGCACGAATCCCAGCGGCCGGGAAAAACGCCCCCGCCGCTTCTCCTCGGACGCCCCGCCGGTCAGGTACGTCAGATACACCGGCAGAAGCGGCAGCGTGCACGGCGAAATGAAGGAGATGACCCCTTCAAAAAACGTGATCGGAAAATCCATGAAGGCCGTCCTCCCTTCAGTCGCAATGGTTTACTATTGGATCACTTCTCTGAGCTTTTCCCAGACCTTCACCATGGCGAAAGTATCCAGCCCGCAGTAGGCGAGCAGCTCCCGTCTGTGCGTTTCCAGCTCCTCCGGCGTCATATCGCCCATTTTGGCGAACATCTCAGACGCTTCCGCGCCGTTATGGACGCCCTCAAGATTGTGATAATCCAGCGATTCGTCGTTCGGATAGAGCGCCGGCAGGACGTATTTGATCGAAAACGAGCCCTGCATCGCCCTGTTGTAATAATACCGTTTCTGGAACGGGATCATCAGATCCCGGACGTTGTCGTGGATCGACATGAGATGATCATGCAGATCCGGATAAAGCCCGGCGAGTTTTTTTATGACTGTCTTTTCAAAAGTCATATTATACGCCAGCACGCAGACGTCCGCCGGGATATCCCGCACCAGCTGTTCCGCCGCGCCCCGTCTCGGATCGCCGCCCGGCCAGGCCAGATACTCCTTGTGCAGAAGCTCGCCGTCCTCGCGTTCCATATAATGGAGCGAATACTGGAAAA
This sequence comes from uncultured Eubacteriales bacterium, assembly GCA_900321595.1. Classification (GTDB taxonomy): domain Bacteria; phylum Bacillota; class Clostridia; order Oscillospirales; family Acutalibacteraceae; genus UBA1081. The sequence continues at coordinate 457 of ONWP01000242.1, read as the reverse complement.
CGATCTGCTCGTACGGATGAGACCGGTCGAAAAGCGGGACCGCCGGCGCGAACGACTCAAAATCGAGAAAATACAACGGGAAGGACAGCGTATCCAGGAAGCTGCGGATCTGATCGCGGTCGATTTCATCCGGCAGATCGAAAAGCGCGTGGCGGATCTGCTGTGCCGCTTTCCCGTTCAGCTTTTCGCAGTGTTCAAGGTCTTCAAAGCCGATCAGTCCCTGCGAATAATGCTTCATCTTTGTCCCGGCCTGCATGCCCGCGAGATCAAAGACGTTCGGTTTCGGCAGAGAGCGCGTGCAGTAGTCGAAAAAGCCGCATGGGTAAGGCTTAAAGCATCCCGGGCTGATGTCGTCCGCCGGTTCCTGCGTCTGCAGCATATACGCGCGCAGGAAATCGATCCGTTCCGCGACGCCGGGAAGTTTTTCCGCGGTTTTTTCCGTCACATCAACGACCTT
>ONWP01000148.1 GCA_900321595.1 uncultured Eubacteriales bacterium | reverse complement strand
GGCGGCGGAGCCGCGTTCCCGCGCGTAGACCGTCTGATACCGGTCCCTGTCCGCGAGCGCGTGGGTGATGTAGTGCGGCAGCGGCATCTGCCCGATGCGGTCGAGCACCTCATAGATGTTGGCGGCGTCGTATTTGAACTTCGCCAGCCGGTTGCCGTTGTCGAGCACCTCGAGCACCTCGCAGGCAAGCTGTCCCTCGCCGAAAACGAAGGTATCGCCCTCACGCGCCTTCCGGCCGGGGCCGGTGATGCACTCCCAGACGTCGCCGCCTCTGTTTTCCAGCAGCAGGAACTCGACCCGGGCGCCGGTGGGCTTTACGCCGTAGAGCCGCGCCGGCAGGACCTTGGTGTCGTTGAGGACAAGGCAGTCCCCCGGACGCAGATACGCGCCGACGTTGTGAAAGACGTCGTGCCGAAGCGCGCCGGAGACGCGGTCCATCACCAGCAGACGGGACGCGTCGCGCTGCGCGAGGGGATCCTGCGCGATCAATTCCTCCGGCAGATCGAACCAAAAATCGCTCTTTTTCATATGGCCTCTTTACTCTTTTTATTTCCCGCGGCCGGACGCGATATCCTGTAAAAAACCGGCGCGGGAACTCAATCTTTAACATGATAGCACTTCGGGCGCGTCTTTTCAAGGGTCAGACGGCATGAAATGGCCGGGATCCGCGCGCGGCAGACCCCGGCTCTGTTGTTTTCGCGGCCGTTTTACGGTCACCCGGCGGTGAAGCGCAGCGTGATCATCGTTGAGCCGTCCTCTGCGATCGTCACCGTATCGTCCTGTTTCCACGCGCTGTAGTCGGGCGAGAACGTGTATCCCGCCAGATCGATGCGCGCCAGCACGTCGGAAATCTTCGCATTGTAAGCGTCAAAGGTCAGCGTTTCAGTCCGGATCGTGTTCCAGCTGTACGTCATGCTCCAGCTTTTGACCATGACCTGACAGCGTACGGTGAGCGTGGCAGGCAGCTTCTCCCACATCGCGGTATAGGTCGTCGGGCCCTCGCAGCGCGGCGGTTCGGCGGCCGTGACCGTCCTGCCGTTCGCGTCCTTCCAGCCCAGGAACCGGTAGCCGGAACGCGACAACTCCGGGAAGCCGACGAAGTAATCGGGCAGGTACCAGGTCTTCCAGATCGAGGTCGCGTCGAGTCCCATCCCGGCGAATTCGTCATTCGCCCCGAAATTCAGCGCGGAAGCCGGCACTGTCACCTTGCCGCTCTGACCGGGCTTTTCCGTATTGTAATTGTCCGGCGCGTATGTTATTATGATATCAGAAAATTCCGGGGAGGAAACCATATGCTGCAAGTGTTTCGGGCTTTCATTTCCGTTTTCGTCGCGATCGAGATGCTGTTCGCCGGGATCGCCGCGCGCGTGGCGCCTTCAGCCGGCGTCGTCCCGGCAGGCAGAGCGCAGGGGCTGTGCGCCTATGTAGATCCCATGATCGGCACCGGCGGGATCCCGTGGACCTGCGGGATGCTCAGCCCGGCGGCCTCGACGCCCTTCGGCTGCGTCCGGGTCGGGCCCGACACCTGCGCCGTCACCGGCACGACCAGGATCAAAACGAACACCTCCGGCTATTACTACGAGCACCGGCACCTGCTGGGCTTCAGCCTGGGGCGGCTCTCGGGCACCGGCGCGCGGGACTATCAGATGTTCCGCGTCACGCCCGTCGCGGGGAAGCCCCTTCGCGAAAAGCCCTGCCCGCTCGCCTTCTCCCATAAGGACGAGACTGCCGAGCCCGGCTATTACGGCGTGTATCTGCCGGGCGCGGGCGCGCTCTGCGAGATGACGGCCTCCTCCCACGCGGTGGTGCAGCGATACACCTTCCGCGGCAGCGCCGACGCGGGGCTGTACCTCGACGCCTGCTCCGGCGCGGGGGACGACGGCGCGCGGGACGCGCGCGTCAGCGCGGATCCGGATAACAACTGTCTGAACGCGTACTGCCTTCTGACCGGCGCGTTCTCGGAGCGCTACGGCGGACTGCCCGTCTACCTGTACGCCGAGTGGGACGCGCCCGCGACGAGCGTGCAGGTTCTTGAAGACGGCGCGCTGCTGCGCTTCGGGGACGGGAAGAATCGCAGCGTGACGCTTCGCAT
>ONWP01000165.1 GCA_900321595.1 uncultured Eubacteriales bacterium | reverse complement strand
TTTCAAACGCGACCTCGATCTCCGTATGCCCGCGTTTGATCTCAACGCTGAACGCGCCGTTCCGGCAGGGTTTTCCGTCAATTCGCAGATTTCGCGCAAACGACGGGATTCGAATAACGAAAGAAAATTCCCGCGCAGCGTCTATACGGTAATACGCCTTGTTTTTGAAGGGATATTCTGTTTCAAGCCGAATCGTGATCCCGTCAACGCTTAACACGGACGGAAGCATGACGGCGTTGATGATCGTATTCCCCTTGTGCATAAAAGCCGACAGGGCGAGCTTCGGCCATCCCTGGCTGAAGTTCGCGGTACAGCAGCCGAAATTCGGTTCCAGTCCGAAGAGATGCGCTTCCGGTCCGTTTGTGCTGAACGGCGCCATGCGCATCGTTTTTTGACATGCGATCTGGTTGACCATCTGATCATACTGATGCGTCCACATATCTTCGCTCAAGGTCGCCGGAAGCGCGTTAAAGGCAAGCACTTCCAGCCGTTCGGCCCATTTATCCTCGCCTGTTTGAGCAAAAAGGATTTCATAGGTGTACATCAGTTCGACGACTGAGCAGAGTTCTGTTCCCCGCGTCGGATCCAGCCCTGACAGGACCTCGTCGCCTGTAAAGCCCTCAAACGCGGTCCCGTTATACCGGTCGAGAAACGCCCGGAAATTCTCCGCGGCATCGATGTACGCCTCCCCCAGCAGATCATGCGAAACAGCCTCACTCTTGAGCATCATTGTCAAATTCACGATGTGCGTTTTCAGAAGCCAGATATGACTTCGTTTTTTCCACGCGTTGACAGCTTTTCTGTAATCATAGCCCTGTTCTTTGAGGATTTCTGCCAACCGCTTCATCCACGCTTCATGGTACCGTTCATACAGGAAATTCAGCGCGATAAACGTCTCAAACCATCTGAATTTCGCCCAGCCGAACAGCCTGATCTTACCGGCGCTTAAGAGCTCATAATAGTTTTTTAAGATGCGGTAAAGCACGTCCGGAATGCGCTCATCCTTCGAACAGTCATAATAAACCTTCAGCGTTTTCGTTATGAGCTGAAGCGCCCAGGTATCATAAAACCTGCGTCTTGACTTCGAGCAGGGGCAGATCCAGCCGTCTGCTTCCTGGGCTGACAGGATCGCGTCAATATATCGCTTCGCGGTCGCGATCATCTCGTCGTCTTCAAGCAGAAACGCAAGCGGGACAAAACCGTCAAGCCAATACGGTACCCGTTCCCAGCCTTCCCGATTGCCGCCGATCCACGCGCTGTCACGAATATCCGGCCAGATCCTGTGAAGATTCCCGCTGAGCCCCCGCGCCTGGATCTCAAGCTGCCGGCGCAGCCAGCCGTCCGGCTTTATTTCGCTCGTCGTATAAAAGCTCCACTTATCCATTGTTGACTCCCTGATCGCCTTTATCTTTCATAATCTGATCCCTATTGTAACATACTTCACTGGTTTTTCAAAGAATCAAATGCAGAAAACCCGGAGAAAAGCAATAAAACAAAAAGAGCTGAATCAGAGAAGACAGCTCTTTTTGTTTCACTCACTTATCATCTGCAGGATCAGTCGATCTCGACCTGGACTTTCATGTCCTTGCGGTTTGCGGTCGCTCGCATGACCGTGCGGATCGCCTTGGCGATGCGGCCCTGTTTGCCGATCACACGTCCCATATCATCCTCAGCAACATGCAGATGGTATACGACGATACCCTCTTCGTCCTCAGGATCAACGGTCACGTTCACGGCATCGGGAGCGTCAACAAGCCCCTTGGCGATGGCGATAAGCAGTTCTTCCATTTCCCTTTTCCTCCTTCGTGATCACCGAAAACGGCTACACCGTTTTCTTATATGATACCCTGCTTCTTAAGAAGGGCTCTCACCGTATCCGTGGGCTGCGCGCCGTTGCCGATCCATTTCTTCACGGCTTCCGCGTCAACCGTTACGGCTGCAGGATTCTTGGTGGGATCGTAGGTGCCGACTTCCTCGATGAATCTGCCGTCACGAGGAAATCTGGAATCCGCAACCACGATGCGATAGAAGGGTGCTCTCTTGGCGCCCATGCGACGAAGACGAATTTTGACTGCCATTTTATTACCTCCAGTAATTTATAAACACTTTGAATGTGTGACCGATCTACATGCCCGGGAATCCGCCGGGACCCATTGACTGCTGCATCTGACGCAGCTTTTTCTTTCCGCTTTTGGAATTCATCTGCTTGAACATCTTCTGCATCTGCCGATACTGCGCGAGCAGCCTGTTGACGTCCTCGACCTGCATACCGCAGCCGGCTGCGATCCTGCGCTTTCTGGACGGATTGATGATATCCGGATTCGCCCGTTCCTTCTTGGTCATCGAGTTGATGATGGCTTCCGTCTTGTCGAGCGCGGACTCGTCAACGTCAACGTCTTTGATCTTGCGTCCGATTCCGGGCAGCAACCCGAGGATATCCTTCATCGAGCCCATCTTGCGCACTTCACGCAGCTGCGTCAGCAGATCGTTCAGGTCAAACTTATTCTTGCGCAGACGCTCTTCGAGTTCAAGCGCCTTCTTTTCATCAAGCGCCTGCTCCGCCTTTTCGATCAGCGACAGCATATCGCCCATGCCGAGGATACGCGACGCCATGCGATCCGGGTGGAAAACATCGAGATCATCCAGCTTTTCACCGACGCCGACAAATTTGATCGGCTTGCCGGTGATCGCTCTGGCGCTCAGCGCGGCGCCGCCGCGCGTGTCGCCGTCCAGCTTGGTAAGAACAAGACCGTCGATCCCGAGCGCTTCATTGAAGGTATCCGCGACGTTGACCGCGTCCTGACCGGTCATGGAGTCAACCACGAGCAGGATCTCGTGCGGATGAACGGTCGCTTTGATATTCTTCAGCTCATCCATGAGCTGCTCGTCGGTGTGCAGACGTCCGGCCGTGTCAAGGAACACGTAGTCGTAGCCGTTGTCGCGCGCGTATCGGACGGCTTCCTTCGCGATCGTGACAGGATTCACCGTGCCCATCTCGAAGACAGGGACGCCGGCCTGCTCGCCGATCACCTGCAGCTGCTTGATCGCGGCGGGACGGTAGATATCGCAAGCCGCAAGAAGCGGTCTGTGCCCTTCACTCTTCAGCCGTTTCGCGATCTTCGCGGAATGCGTCGTTTTACCGGAGCCCTGCAGACCGCACATCATGACGATCGTCGGCGGATGCGCCGCATTCGCAAGACGCGCCTGCGTACCGCCCATCAAAGCCGTCAGCTCTTCATTGACGATCTTGATGACCATCTGCGCGGGCGTCAGGCTCTCCATGACCTTCGCGCCGATCGCCTTCTGCGTCACAGACGTCGTAAAGTCTTTCGCGACCTTATAACTGACGTCCGCCTCCAGAAGCGCGAGACGCACCTCGCGCATCGCCTCCTTAACGTCGGCTTCAGTCAGACTGCCCTTGCTGCGCAGCTTTTTGAAGGCGTTGTCGAGTCTGTCGGAAAGTCCTTCAAATGCCATATATCAATACCTCTCACGTTTGATCCGAATCAGCCAGATCGCCGCAGATGGACTGGATCTGTACCGTCAAATCATTGATCGTTTTGGACAAACTGCCCCGATAGTTTTCATTGCGGATCTTCTCCGCGCAGTCTGAGATCTCGCCGAGCTTCGCACGCAGGATCGCGTCTTTCCGCGCAAAACCGAGACGGCGCTCCGCGTCCGTCAGCGTTTCCTCGGCGCGTTTGATCGCGTCGCGCACGCCCTGTCTGCTGATCCCTGAGATCTCTGCGATCTCCCCCAATGACATATCGTCATTGTAATAGTACTCAAGAAACTCACGTTTACGGTCTGTCAGAAGCCCGCCGTAGAAATACAGCAGCACGTTGATATTCAAATCCTTTGCCATATTTCCACCCCTCTGTAAAGAAGAATTACTTTACAGTGCTGTATTATACACAACCGAACCGGATTTGTCAAGCCAAAATTTCTCTGTTATTTCAATTCTCCGCCGAGCGCGCCGAGAATAGCCTCCGGCGTCAGCGCCTGACCGAGACGATCGCTGAGCGCGTTGACGATGTATTGCTGGAGCGTTTCCGTATTCTCGTAATTGATCACCTCGCCGGCCTCGTTGAATTCATAGAAGCATGCGTCAGTCATATTCCCGTCCGCGTCATACAGAACGCGCTTGACTCCGTTTGTGCGACCGTCCGGGAAGAAGCTGTATCCCCAGTCGTCTGTGATTTTCTCATCCTTGAAATGCACGAAATCAAGAACGAACCCGTCGTCAAAATATTCATATGAATACTTGAACGTAGCCTTCCCGGCCGCGTCATAGAATACCGCTCCCTGGAGTTTGCCGTCCTCTATATACGTCCGTTCTTCCGTCAGTTGATCGCCGTTGTAATAGCGAACCTTCGATTCTCCTGATACGGGCTCCGCTTCCTCCACACGCGCGCTGGTCGTTTTCGGGAAGCTTGCAAGCACTTCTTCTTCCGTCTTAAAATACGCAAAATCGGGCTGCGGGTACGTCACACTTTCCGACTCTGCGGAAACTGATTCCGAAGCCGGCGTTTCCGCGCCGTTTTGGGAAAGCGCTTCCGACGCTTCTGTTGTATTGTCGCCTGTTTTTGTTTTTTCGGCACACGAAGTAAACAAAAGAGATACGGAAAGGATCAGCAGGACAAAGCATAAAACCTTCTTATTCATAAACGACGCCTCACTTCAGGTATTTTTTCAGGTATTGTCCGGTATAGCTTTCTGAACAGTTTATGATCTCTTCCGGTGCGCCGCAGAAGACAAGCCGTCCGCCGCCGTCTCCGCCTTCCGGCCCGAGATCAATGATCGTATCCGCGTTTTTGATCACATCCAGATTATGCTCGATCACGAGAACCGTATTTCCCGCGTCCACAAGCTTTTGAAGCACGTCGATCAGGCGATGCACGTCCGCGGTGTGCAGACCGGTCGTCGGCTCGTCGAGTATATAAAACGTCTTGCCTGTCGAACGGCGCGACAGCTCAGTTGCCAGTTTAACACGCTGCGCCTCGCCGCCGGAAAGAGTCGTGGCGCTCTGCCCGATCTTGATGTATCCGAGACCGACGTCGTAGAGCGTCTGCAGCTTGCGTTTCACCTTCGGGACGGAGGAAAAGAGGTTCATCCCCTCTTCCACGGTCATATCGAGCACCTCGCTGATATTCTTCCCTTTATAGCGAACCTCCAGCGTTTCGCGATTATACCGGGCGCCGCCGCAAACCTCGCAGGGAACGAAAACATCGGAAAGGAAATTCATCTCGATCTTTACGATCCCGTCGCCCTGGCACGCCTCGCATCGGCCGCCGGCGACGTTAAAGGAGAATCTTCCCGGGCCGTATCCGCGCATTTTCGCGTCCTGCGTCATGGAGAACAGGGTTCGGATATCCGTAAAGACGCCCGTATAGGTCGCGGGATTGGATCGAGGCGTCCGGCCGATCGGCGATTGATCGATGGCAATGACCTTGTCAAGGTGCGAAAGCCCTGTAAGCTTCTTATGCTTGCCGGGGAACGTCTTCGCGCGATTCAGCTTCGACGCGAGCGCTTTGTAAATGATCTCATTGACAAGACTTGATTTTCCGGAACCGGAAACGCCTGTCACCGCGACGAACTGCCCGAGCGGAACGGAAACGTCGATACTTTTCAGGTTATTCTCCTCCGCGCCGACAACCGTCAGAAAATGCCCGTTTCCGGGTCGTCTCTGCGCCGGGACGGGAATCTGCCGCGCGCCGGACAGATACTGTCCCGTGATCGACGCCGGGCATCTCTTGATATCCTCTACCGTACCGGCACACACGACTTCGCCGCCGTGGATCCCCGCGCCGGGCCCGATATCGACAATGTAATCCGCCGCATACATGGTCTCTTCATCGTGTTCCACAACGATCAGCGAGTTGCCCTGATCCCGCAGCTGCTTCAGCGTGGCGATCAGCTTATCGTTATCGCGCTGATGCAGACCGATGCTCGGCTCATCCAGAATGTACAAAACCCCCATAAGAGAGGAACCGATCTGCGTCGCCAGACGGATCCGCTGGCTTTCGCCGCCGGAAAGCGTCCCCGCGCTTCGCGCGAGCGTCAGATAATTCAGTCCGACGGCATTCAGGAAGTTCAGACGGGCGCGAAGCTCCTTGAGGATCTGATCGCCGATTTTCATCTCACGGTCGGAAAACTGCAGATGATTCAGAAATTCCAGCTCCCGCATGACTGGCATGCTGACAAACTCAAAGATATTGAGACCGCCGACCGTTACGGCAAGCACTTCTTTCTTCAGGCGCGCACCCCTGCAGTCCGGGCACTGCTTCGCGACCATATACTGTTCAATTTCCCACCGCGCCCAATCCGACGTGGTCTCTTTATACCGGCGCTCGAGGTTGTTTACCAGTCCTTCAAACGGCTGCTCATACGCGCCTTTGCCTAAAAGACCGGCTCTGTGGAGCTTCAGCGGAACGCCGCCCGTCCCGTACATGATCTCATGCTTCGCCTCTTCCGGCAGATCGCCATACGGGACGTTCATAGTGAAACCGTGCTTTTTGGCCAGCGCGTCAAAATACATGCCGGCGATCGTCGAGTAATCCGCCTTGCTCCAGCCGGGAGCCTTGATCGCGCCGTCCGCGATCGAGACCGATTCGTCCGGCACGATCAGACCGGGATCGACGCGCATGAAAAAGCTCAGACCGCCGCAGGTGGGACAGGCGCCGTACGGATTATTGAAGGAGAACATCCGGGGCGACAGTTCGTCGATGGACGCGCCGTGTTCCGGACACGCGTAATTCATCGAGTAGACATACTCATCCTCGCCGCACACCGCGGTCACGGTACCCTTGCTGAGCTTCGTCGCAAGCTCGATCGAATCGGTCAAACGGCTTTGCTGCCCGTCCCGCACAACAATGCGGTCTACGACGATCTCCAGCGTGTGTTTTTTGTTTTTCTCCAGCTCGATCTCTTCTGAAAGATCATATATATTTCCGTCGATCCTGGCACGGACAAAACCGCCTTTGCGCGCCACTTCGAGCTCCTTCTTCTGTGTTCCTTTTTTGCCCTTCACGATCGGCGCAAGCAGCTGGATCTTCGCGCCGTCACCCAGCGCCATGATCTGATCCGTGATCTGATCGACGGTCTGTCGTTTGATCTCCCGTCCGCAGATCGGACAGTGCGGCGTCCCGAGCCGCGCATACAGCAGGCGCAGGTAATCGTAGATCTCCGTCACCGTTCCGACGGTCGAGCGCGGATTCTTGGACGTTGTTTTCTGATCGATGGATATCGCAGGCGACAGACCGTCGATCGAATCCACATCCGGCTTGTCCATCTGGCCGAGGAACATACGCGCGTAGCTGGACAGCGATTCGATATAGCGCCGCTGTCCTTCCGCATATATTGTATCAAACGCGAGGCTCGATTTGCCGGAGCCGGACAGTCCGGTGAACACGACGAGCTTTTCTCTGGGTACGGTCAGATCGATATTTTTCAGATTGTTGACCCGCGCGCCTTTTATGACAATATCCTTCAGCATTTACTTCCCCTTTTTCAATTCCTCGATCTTATCGCGCAGATACGCGGCGTGTTCGAATTCCAGGATCTTCGCGGCTGCTTTCATTTCGTCGGTCAGCTGCCTGATCAGCGCCTGCCGTTCAGCCGGACTCATCTGTTTTTTGAATTTCTTCTGCGTCGTCTCTTTCGTGCCGATCTCAATGATGTCGCGCACCGGCTTGACGATCGTCTGCGGCCGGATCCCGTGCGTTTCGTTATATTCCTGCTGGATCGAGCGTCGGCGCATCGTCTCTCGGATCGCGTTTTCCATCGGCGGCGTAACCGTATCCGCGTACATGATGACCTTCCCCTGCGCGTTTCTCGCGGCGCGTCCGATCGTCTGGACCAGAGATGT
>ONWP01000151.1 GCA_900321595.1 uncultured Eubacteriales bacterium | reverse complement strand
TCGTACATGGGGTAGATGCACCACTTGTCGCCGGTGCGGTGATGCGAAATGTGCATGATGCGGTAGATGACGGGGTCGCGCATGACGATATTCGGGCTCGCCATGTCGATCTTCGCCCGCAGGACACGCGCGCCGTCCGGGAATTCGCCGGCCTTCATGCGCAGGAACAGATCCATGTTCTCCTCGGGGCTCCTGTCGCGCCAGGGGCTGTTTTTGCCCGGCTCCGTCAGCGTGCCGCGATAGGCGCGCATCTCGTCCGGCGTCAGGTCGTCCACATAGGCCTTGCCCTCGCGGATGAGCTTGAGGGCGCACTCGTAGACGAAGTCGAAATAGTCCGACGCGTAGCAGATGCGGTCCCACTTGTAGCCCAGCCAGCGGATGTCCGCCTCGATCGCCTCGACGTACTCCGTATCCTCCTTGGAGGGGTTGGAGTCGTCAAAGCGCAGGTTGCACACGCCGCCGTACTTTTCCGCGGTGGAGAAGTCGATGCAGATCGCCTTCGCGTGTCCGATGTGCAGGTAGCCGTTGGGCTCCGGCGGGAACCGGGTCTGCACGCGGGTGTTGACGCCCTCGGCCAGCTCCCGGTCGATGATGTCGTGTATGAAGTTGGAATGTCTGACTGCCTCTTCCATGATCTTATCCTTTCTTTGCGGCGGCGAGCCGCGCCAGTACGGTTTCTTTGCCCAAGATGCGCATGATCTCGCAGAGATCCGGCGTATTGGTTCTGCCGGTCACCGCCACGCGCAGGACGGTGGAGACGTCGCCCACGTGTCCCTTGTACGCCGTCGGATCCTTCTTATACTCCTTGACGTTCGGCGTGAAGCCCAGCGGCTCGCAGAGCGCCTTGATCTTCGCGAACCAGGCGTCCTTGTCGTCCGCCGGGTCGTAGACGGCGGCGAACGCGTCCAGGATCGCGTCGGCGTCCTCGCCGGCGATATTCTCCGGCATGGCCGTATCCGGCTCGTACAGGCCGTCGTAGAAGTACGCCACGTAATCGCGCACCTCCTGCCAGCAGGCGATGTCCTTGCGGGGCTTTTTCGTCTCGCGGTCGATGTTCAGGATCGCCTTCGCCCGGTCGGGATCGGCGGTGAACGCGTCGTAAAGCGCCGCGTCGCGGGTCTTCGCCCAATCGATCACCGCGTCGTACACGTCGCCGGCCGTCATTTTGGAGATGACGGTCTTGCTGATGTCGCGCAGCTTCGCCATGTCGAACAGGCAGCCGCTGACGCTCATCTTTTTCAGGTCAAATTTATAGTCGAGGGCGTTCGCGTCGGGGTTTGCCCTGCGCCAGTCCTCAAAGGTCGAGTTCATCAGCGTCAGCAGATACTCGATGACGGCCTCCGGCGGAAAGCCGGTCTCGGTGAACCAGCTTACGGCGGCCTCGGGATCCTTGCGCTTGGACAGCTTGCGCTTCGTGCCGTCCTCCTCGTCGAGCTTCATCACCTGGGGGGTGTGGGCGTACTTCGGCACGCGGAATGCGCAGGCCTTGAACATCTGGATGTGCTTCGGCACGCTGGAGATCCATTCCTCGGCGCGGATGACGTGGGTCGTGCGCATGAAATGGTCGTCGCAGACGTGCGCGAAGTGATAGGTGGGGATGCCGTCCGTTTTGAGCAGCACCTCGTCCTGAATGTTTTCGGGCATTTCGATGCGGCCGCGGATCAGGTCGTCGAAGGCGATGCGCTTCTGCGGATCGCCGGGGGAGCGGAACCGCAGCACCCACGGCTTGCCCGCGGCGAGGTTCGCCTCGATCTGTTCGCAGGTCAGGCAGCGGCAGCGGGCCCATTCGCCGAAGTAGCCGCGGATGTCCGCGCCGGCCGCCTCCTGCCGCTGGCGCATATCGTCGAGCTCCTGCGCGGTGCAGAAGCAGGGGTACGCCATGCCCTGTTCGACGAGATGCTTTGCCATCGTGTGATAGATCTCCACGCGCCGGGACTGGGTGTAGGGGCCGTAGTCGCCCTTCTCGGTGCCGAAACCGGTCACGCCCTCGTCAAAGGACAGGCCGAACCCGGCGAAGCCCTCGGTGATGGCGCTGACGCCGTCGTCGATCTCGCGCTTCTTGTCCGTGTCCTC
>ONWP01000333.1 GCA_900321595.1 uncultured Eubacteriales bacterium | reverse complement strand
TCAGATTATTACAATACGAAACATGGACAAAAACCAATATTAGTGTGAAAATTTCCGACCCGTCCGGACAAGAAGGAACGCCCTTGTTTTCTTCTGAAATACGTGGTATAATGACTTTGTATGTGAGGTGATCGCCATGTCGAAGATGCCGATTGACTGTCAGCAGCGGCGCATCGCGTCCCGGGCAAGAGCCGTCCTGCACGGGCGCGTGAACACGGATCGCTGGCTGTACCGGGAGGTGTACGACGATCCGGACGGGGTGGACTGCACGCTGGAGCTGTCGGAGAAGAACCGCTGGCACGGGGACGTGATCAACGGGCAGATCCGCGGCACGACCCGGCTGCGCAGGCTCTCCGGGGGCGATCTGAGTTTCGCGATGGAGACGCGCGATCTGCGGGCGGCGATGCGGTACGCGGGCGCGTATGTGCTGTTTCTGGTGGAAGTGAAAAGCGGCGAGGTGTATTTCCTGCCGGTGCAGGATTACGTGCTGTCGGATCGCGGCGTTCAGAAGAAGCTGCTGGGCCGGCAGAAGCGCGTGAACGTGCGGATCCCGGCGGAGAATCTGCTGCTTGACGACGACGCGGCGCTGCGGCGCATCGCGAAAAAACGATACGGCGGCGAGACGCAGCAGCCGGTCAGCGGCATGCTGGACAGTCAGCTGTCCCTGTTCTGAGGAGGAGTAATATGCAGAGTGTTCTTGTGATCGGCGCGGGCCCCGCGGGTCTGACTGCCGCGTATAAGCTGTTGCAGGCCGGGGACGTGCGCGTGACGGTGCTCGAGGAGAGCCGGACCGTCGGCGGGATCAGCCGCACGGTCAACGTGGACGGCGACCGGATGGATCTGGGCGGCCACCGATTCTTTTCCAAGGACGAGCAGGTGACGGCGCTGTGGCGCGAGCTGCTGCCCTGTCAGGGCGCGGCCTCCTACGACGACGCGAAGCTGAACCGCGAATCCCGGACGGAGCCCGGCGGCCCCGATCCGGAAAAGACCGACGACGTGATGCTGCTGCGCCACCGGGTGAGCCGCATCTACTACAAGGGCAAGTTCTTCGACTATCCGATCAGCATGAGCGTGAAGACGATCCGGAACATGGGGCTGGGCGACACGATGGCGGCCGGCTTCAGCTATCTGGGCTCCATGGTGCGCAAGAAGCCGGAGACGAACCTCGAAAACTTCTATATCAACCGCTTCGGCAAGCGGCTGTACAGCATGTTCTTTGAGGGCTATACCGAGAAGCTGTGGGGACGGCATCCGTCCCGCATCGCCGCCGACTGGGGCGCGCAGCGGGTCAAGGGGCTTTCGATCCTCGCCGTGCTGAAGAATATGCTCTCACCCGGCAAGACGAAGGAGACGAGCCTCATCGAGGAGTTCATGTACCCGAAGCACGGCCCCGGCCAGCTCTGGGAGACCATGGCGGACCGCGTCCGCGACATGGGCGGCGAGATCCTGTTCGGCTGCCGCGTGACCGGCGTTTCCGAAGACTGCAGGACCGTGCGGTACACGGAAGACGGCGCGGAAAAGACGATCGAATGCGACAAGCTGGTCTCCTCCATGCCGCTGGCGCAGCTGGTCTGCGGGATGGACGGCGTGCCGGAGGACGTGCGGCGGATCGCCGCGGAGCTGCCCTTCCGGGACTTCATCACCGTGGGTCTGCTGGTTGACCGGCTGGCGCTTAAAAACGAGACGAATATCCCGACGCTTGGGAACATCGTGCCGGACTGCTGGATCTACGTGCAGGATACCGGCGTGGATCTGGGGCGCATCCAGATCTTCAACAACTGGTCTCCGTATATGCTGAACGATCCCGACAACACCGTCTGGATCGGGCTGGAATACTTCTGCCGCGAGGGCGACGCGCTCTGGCGCATGGACGAGCCCGCCTTTGTCAGAAAGGCTGTGGCGGAGCTCGAGCGCATCGGTGTGCTCTCTCCCGGCCAGACCGTGCGCAAATCGCATCTGGAGCACGTCCGCAAGGCGTATCCGGCGTATTTCGACAGCTATGATCAGATCGACCGCGTGATCGAATTCCTGAACACAAAGGACGCCCTGTTCTGCGTCGGGCGCAACGGTCAGCACCGCTATAACAATATGGATCACTCCATGGCGACGGCGTTTGAGGCCGCGCGGTGCATCCTGCGCGGCGAAACGGATAAGACCGCGCTGTGGAACGTGAACACCGAGCAGAGCTATCACGAGGAGAAGCGCGATGAAGACTGAGTTTCGCGAGGTCATCGACCTGCTGAAGGCGCGGAAGCTCTCGGCGCTGTTCACAGGAGCCACCGAGAATACGCTGATCCAGTTTTTCCGCTACTGCTTTGTGGGCGGCGGCGCCGCGCTGGTGGACTGGGGCGTTTCTCTGCTCCTGTTTTACGCCGTGTTCGGGCAGGCTCACGCAGTCGCCGCCAACGTCCTCTCCTTTGTCTGCGGACTGGCGGTCAATTACGTCCTGTCCCGGCTGTGGATCTTCAAGACCAGCCGCGCGGAAAACCGCGTCGCGGACTTCATCGGCTTCGCGGCGATCGGCGTGGTGGGACTGGGCATCACCTACGCGGTGACGCTCGTCTGCGAGCGCCTGCTGGCGACGCATACCGGCGCGTATCAGATCATCGCCAAGATCCTGGCGACGGGCGTGGCCTTCCTGTGGAATTTCTTCGCCCGCAAGAAGCTGCTTTACAGCGGCGAAAAGAGCAAAAAAGAATCGACGGAAAAGAAAGACGGGCGCGGCGTTTCGCGGATCGAAACGGTGCGGCGCATCTGCTGGCTGGTGCTGCCCGTCGCGGCGGTCGGCGCGGTGCTCTACTACATTTTCATCGTCAGCCTCGCGGAATTCCACGCCGATTTCACGGATACCATCCTCTGGGCGGACGCGACCGCGCGCAGCGGTCACCTGTACGCCGACAGCTTCCATTACGCCTGCCTGCTGCCCTTCGGCGGCAATCTCGCCATGCTGCCCTTCGTGAAGATCTTCGGCCTGACGATGCGCGCGCAGATGTGGGGCATGACTGTTTTCTTCTTCCTGTTCGCGCTGGCGCTGCTTTGGCTGCTGTCGCGGCTGGAATGGAAGTGGGCGGAGATCTGTATCGGCCTGAGCGCGTTTCTCGCGCTGACGCTCTCGAGCACGAAGCTGCGGGAGATCTGGTGGGGACACGTCATCTACTACAGTCTCGGCATCTTCTGCCTTGTGGTCGGGTGCGCGCTGCTCTTTTCGATCCGGCCGGGGAAGCAAAACGCAAAACGGAACATTCTCTGGCTCCTTCTGACGGCGCTGTTCACCTGCATCGCTTCGGCGAACGGGCTGAGCGCGGTCGTGATCTTCTCCGTACCGATGTTCGGCGCGGTCGTCGTCGACCGCTTCTTCGATGATCAGCGCAAGCTGTTTGCCCGGGAGAACCTGCCGGCGTGGATCGAGGCGGCCGTGCTGCTCTTCTCGTCTCTGGCGGGCGTCGTGCTCGGCAAGCTGCTGGCGGGCGACGTGAAACAGGGCTACGCCGACGCGTATTCCAACTGGGAGCCGCTGTCAAAGGTCACAGAGCATCTGCAGAGCCTGCCGATGGCGTGGATGAACCTCTTCGGCGTGACCGATCTGACCGGCAAACCGCTCGCGAGCGTCGCGAGCGTCGGCAATCTGCTGCGCATCGCGGTCGGCGCCGTCGTGGCGCTGACGCCTGTCGCCGCGTTCTTCCTGTACAAAAAACTGGACCGGCGCGAACGCGTCCTGCTCTGGAGCCACGTCGCGGTCACGGGCATCGTGCTGGCCGGCTGGGTGTTCGGCGCGCTTTCCAGCGCGCAGTGGCGTCTGGTGCCGCCGATGGCGACCGCGATCCTCGTCACGCTCATGGTGCTGCGCAGATGCGTCCCGCGCAAGGATCTGCCGGGCAGAGCCGCGATCCTCGTGAGTATTCCGCTGGCGCTGCTGTGCCTCGTCAACGTGGCGGGCATTCTGTCGAAGCCGTCGGACGGTTATCTGAACAACCTGTCCTACCAGCTGGCGTCCGGGATCGAGGAAAAGGGGTACAGCGTGGGCTACGGCACCTTCTGGAACGCCAACGACCTGACGCTGATCTCCGACGGACGCGTCCGCACAGCGGCGGTCACGGTCACGGAGGAGGGCAACGTCATCAAGTACGCCTATCAGACCGACGACGCGTGGTATGAGGATGTGCCGGCGCAGAAGGAGTATTTCCTGCTGCTGAACGCGTCCGAGCTCGAGCAGGTGCGCGCGCGCGACACGCTGATCCGCAAGGCGGTGCGGCAGGAGCAGGTGGAGACCGATTACGGCGCGTACACGCTGCTGGTTTTCGACCACAATATATTTTAATAAATGCTTTGAAATGCCGGTTTTTGCCGGCTTTTCTTTATTTTGTCTTGCGAAACCGCGCTGAATGTGATATGGTAAGCACATGATCGGAGGCGATTTCATGAAAATCACAAATATCAAGATCAATCACCTGACGAACCCCGTCGGATACGAGCTGGCCGATCCCCGCGTCAGCTGGTGCGTCGAGGACGCCGCCGGAAAGCGGCAGACGGGCGCGCG